>DATDPG010000163.1 GCA_035292885.1 Bdellovibrionota bacterium
AGCGCGGATTGATCGTCTCGCCGCCCAAGGCCGGCAAGACCATGCTGCTCAAGGAACTTGCCGGAGCCATCACCAACAACCACCCGAACATCGTGCTGATCGTGTTGCTGATCGACGAGCGCCCCGAGGAAGTGACCGACATGGAGAGGACGGTGCAGGGAGAAGTGGTCAGCTCCACGTTCGACGAGCCGGCCCAGCGGCACGTTCAAGTGGCTGAAATGGTGATTGAAAAGGCGAAGCGCCTCGTCGAACACAAGCGGGACGTTGTAATTCTTCTCGACTCGATCACTCGCCTGGCTCGCGCGTACAACGCGGTCGTTCCCCCCTCGGGAAAGATCCTCTCCGGCGGTGTGGACGCCAACGCGCTTCACCGTCCGAAACGATTCTTCGGAGCCGCCCGGAACATCGAACAAGGGGGCAGCCTGACGATCATGGCGACCGCATTGATCGACACCGGCTCCCGAATGGACGAAGTCATTTTCGAAGAATTCAAAGGAACGGGCAACATGGAAATCGTTTTGGATCGCAAGCTCGCCGATCGACGTATCTTTCCATCGATCGACATCAACCGTTCGGGCACGCGAAAAGAGGAATTGCTCCTGGCCGAGAACGTTCTCAATCGCGTTTGGATCTTGCGCAAACTTCTTCAGCCGCTCAACGGCGTGGATGCCATGGAGTTCCTGTTGGACAAGTTCACCAAGTCGAAGTCCAACGAGGAATTTCTCACGGCGATGAACCAGTAAAAAGCCTTTAATTTTAGCTGGTTGCGTTCACAACGGGGCCTGGCTGGGTCCCATTCCGTTTATTTACATTCATAAATTCAATATGTTATAATTCTTCAATAAGTCGGGAGGCACTTCGAGGGACTGGCCTCTTTTTGACAGAAGCAGCTAATCCAGTAATGATTTCAAAAGACTAACCATTCTCAAGGAACGAACCCCCATGACGAAATCGGATCTGATCGAAAAGCTGTCGGAGCAGGGCAAACTTTCGAAGAAGCAGGCCGAAATGATTGTCGCGCATGTCTTCGATTCCATGACGGCTGCGATGAAAGCTGGAGATCGCATTGAAATACGGGGGTTTGGAAGCTTTAAGGTAAAGCATTACAAACCGTACGTAGGCCGGAACCCCAAAACCGGAGACAAAGTCGAAGTGAAATCGAAGAAACTTCCCTTTTTCAAAGTCGGCAAAGAACTGAAGGAAATCGTCGACGAGAAAAAGGAATCGTCACCAGGTCCGACTTCGTAGCTTCCCAAACTAAAGATTATTGAATGTAGCGTTGCGGGCTCCGGGCTCGGTGTGCCCCCCATTGGCTCGCAGAACGCTCGCAATGGGGACCCCCACCTTGCCACCGGCAACGCTACCTTGAAACGTATTCAAAGCTGCCTTTGTAAGGTCCAGCCAATCTGTGTAGAAGGAAGGACCCGCCGGGGCCGCCATGAATCATCCGTACGCAGAATTTCTCTCCCGAGTTGAGCGCCCCGCACGCTATGTCGGAGGCGAGTTCAACAGCATTGCCAAGCCGGATGTTCCCATTCGTTTCGCGCTCGCGTTTCCCGATATATACGAGATCGGGATGTCGCATCTCGGGTTTAAAATTCTCTACAACATCCTCAACAAAGAACCGGACATCGCGGCCGAACGTGTTTTTGCTCCGTGGCCCGATTTGGAAGCCGAGCTTCGCGCGCGGAAACTTCCGCTGATCTCTCTCGATACCTTTCGAAGTCTCGCCGATTTCGACGTCGTCGGTTTCTCGCTCCAGTACGAGATGACGTACACGAACGTTCTGAACATGCTCGATCTCTGTGGAATTCCGCTCCGGTCGAAAAATCGCACCGAGGAATACCCGTTGATCGTGGCCGGAGGACCTTGCGCGATGTCCCCCGAGCCGATGTCTCCGTTCATCGACGCCTTCGTTATCGGCGACGGCGAAGAAATCGCGACGGAACTGGTGCGAGCTTGGAAAGGATGGCGGCAGGAGGGTGTTTCAAGGACCGAGGCTTTAGCGAAACTGGCCACCTGGACGGGAATCTATGTGCCGAGCTGCTACGAAACGGCGATCGATTCCCGGAACGATCTGGAAGTCGTAACCGGTCCCACTTCGCCGGAAGTCCGCTTTCCGATCCAAAGGCGTGTGGTCGCGGACATCAACAAGTTTCCATTCCCCGACAAATCCCCCGTGGCATTCACCGAAGTGGTGTTCGATCGATTATCGGTGGAGTTGGCGCGCGGCTGCACGGAAGGGTGCCGGTTCTGCCAAGCCGGGATGATTTATCGGCCGGTCCGGGAGCGCGATCCGAAGCAGGTGATTCGTACGATTTTAAACGGCCTCAAAAACGGCGGGTACAGCGATGCCTCTCTTACGTGTCTCTCCACGGCGGATTATTCAGCGGTCTCGCCGCTCATTCGAGATCTGGCGCACGAACTCAAAAAGCAAAACGCGTCGCTCGGCGTCTCCTCTCTGAGAGCCTACGGCCTGCCCGAAGACGTCATGGACAAAATGGCCGAAGTGAAGGCTACCGGCCTGACGTTCGCCCCCGAAGCCGGTACTCAAAGAATGCGCGACGTGGTTGCGAAGAACATTTCGGAAGAGGAAATGGTCACGGCGGCTTGCCGGGCGTTCGAACGGGGTTGGCGGCAAGTGAAGACCTATTTCATGATCGGTCTTCCGACGGAGACGGACGATGACGTCGTCGGTATTGCGGAAACGGCGAAGAGGGTACGCCATGCCGGAAGAAAGGCTGCCGGTGGGAAACCGGCGGAAATCACGGTTTCGGTTTCGTCACATGTCCCAAAACCCCACACGCCGTTTCAGTGGGCCGGAATGGATTCGTTGGAGGAGATCGAACGCAAACAGAGGATTCTCGCGCAACTGACGCGGGCGTATCGGCTGACGTTTCGAAAACACAATGCGCTGATTAGTCGCATCGAAGGGTTTCTCTCTCGCGGTGATCGCCGGATGGGGGAAGTGATCGAGCGCGCGTTCCAGAAGGGCTGCCGGTTCGACGGCTGGGACGACCATTTGAAATTTGATCGTTGGATGGAGGCGATTTCGGAATCGGGCGTGGATGAACAGCTTTACGTCCGGCCGCTTTCGCTCGACAGCCGACTACCCTGGCAACATATCGACGTGGGTGTAACCCAGGAGTTTCTCGCCCAGGAATACAAGCGCGCGCTGGCGGGGAGATTGTCGCCTCCATGCGGAAAACCGTTCGGCGCCAAGGTCCACCATACGAATTTGGAAGAACATGAAAAGGACGATCGAAAACTGGTCTGCTACCACTGTGGAATCGCTTGCGACCTCACGCAAATGCGCACCGAACGCTCCCAATTTCTAACGGGAATGAAAGCCTTTACGCCACTACCCACCGTTAACGCCCCTGTTACGAGGAAAGTTCGGATTGAGCCGGCAACGGCGTCGCCGGGTCCGCGGTTTCGCATGAGACTCACCTATACGAAGTTGCCACCGGCATCTTACGTCTCCCATTTGGACCTGGTGCGAATGATTCAGCGGCAGGTCCGGCGGGCGGAAATCGACGTCGCCTGGACCGGAGGATTCCATCCTCGCCCCGACATGGAATTCGGCCCGGCGCTTTCGCTCGGGGTTCCAAGTATCGGTGAAATCGTGGATGTGGTTCTGAGGGAGGAGTACGAACCGAACGACCTGATTCGCCGGCTTAATCCCGTGTCCGATGCCGGCGTTCAATACCTTGCGGCCGAACCCGTCGCTGAAGGGTCAAAATCGCTTTCGGCCTCCGTCGTTTCCGCCGATTACGTGATGTCGCTGCCCGAGTCAGTCTTGGAGGGCGTGTGCGCGCGATTGGGGAGTGATGAACCGTTCGTGATTGAACGGACCAAGAACGGTAAGACGCGATCGATGAATCTGCGTGACGATCTAATGGGGTTCGAACCATTCCCATCCATGGACCTGCCGGATGGATTGCGAGAGACGCTATCGGGTCATCTCATTCGTATCCGTTTGGCGATTCGTCCGGAGGGGAGCATTCACATGCGGGAGGTGATCGAGAAGCTAATCGGTGCCGGTGCCGCAGGGGCACCGTATGCCCGAATTCGGTTGAACTTGGGAGAATCGACTCCGCATGACGTGGGTCGTTCACGCCCAGCGGCGAATCTTATGACAATTGTCTCCCCGTTATTGAATTTGGAAAACCCCCTTTAAATCTTCGGTCTGGGAGAGCTCGCAATCGTTGTTCGAAATCGAAACAACTCGGAATTGATAAAACATTCCCGACTCGAGTACGGTTGTCCCTCCATAAGGCACCGACGGATCGTCGCCGCTGTGACCGGCCTCATCGGTTTCCCACACTTTGTTCCCGAACGAATCGAGCACCGTCAAGTGGTAGCTCTTCTCCGACGAATCGTCGACCCACGAAAACGTCGGTGTTCCGCTCACGACCTCGGGGCCGCTCGCTCCCGGGCTGATCACGTCGAGAGCGCCTGTAATTTTAAAACCGGAAGAGAGATCGACACTCTCGCCGGCGGCAAAGGCCTGGTGCAATATGTCTGTCCCTGCAATACAGGTATCGGGATCGCGGACCAAGGCGTCGTTTTCGAATGCGGCGAGGACAACGTAATTCCCCACGGGAATTCCGGTGATTGTAAACGCTCCGCTCACATTTGGGTCGGTCCCCGGGTCCGGGGCGCGAAGGCCGGGAACCGCGTCACCTCGAACGAGCGCACTGTTAAATGTCGACTCGGCAACCAAGATTATGGACGTCGCGTCCCCTGAACCGGGGTTCACGATTTGGACGTTCCCGTTCAATGTCGCCGCCGCCTCACCGTTGAGCGCCAAATTCACTTCGGCGTCTTGGCCGTCAGTCAAATCGACCGATCCCGCATCGTAGTTCGCGCCCTTCGCAAATCCTCGGACGGCGTACGATCCGGCGGCAAGGTTGAAAATTTTGTAGTTTCCATCGCGATCCGCGATAGCGCTCGTCCCGACAGCCGGACTTCCCGTTTCCGACACGACAAGAGTGCCGGGTCTGTTGGATGGGACCTCCGCTATTCCATGGATCGAACCTGTTCCCGTACCGCCGGGTTGAGCGATTAAACCGATATCCGTCAGCGAAGACTGAACCACCCAATTTCCCTCGCCCGAATCCACCGCCGTGGAAAGATCGATGGGAATGGGCTGGCGCAGTCCGGAGGGGAACGTCTGATAGCCCGAAGCGTCCGCCCGTAACGTGATGTTCGCTGAAGCCGGCGCGCCCGACGTATCCCGCTCGGCAGGAACCGTCAGTTCATAGCCTCCCAAACTGTCTGATTCCGCCACGGTACTGATACCTGCACCGTTCCCATCCAATGCCACGACGCGCGCGTCCGCTACGGCCGATTGGTCGGCTAGATCGAATACGTCACCGCGCAAAACCAACGGCGCGAAGCAGCCGACGCTGCCGCCGGCCGTCATCTCGCAGACTTTGCCCGAGTCGCACCCGGTCTGGTTCGTGAAATCGCATGGTGCGTCGTCGCTGCATGCGCTGAACAGGAACATGGCAGGAATCACGGAAAAGATCGATCGATTGAGCTTCATAAGAACCTCCTTTATTCTGGAATGGTTAGTTTCGCACTTTCTTCCGTTTTTTTCCAAACCAATTGGGCGAACTCGTGGTGCCCGTTGACGGTATAAGGCGGTGTAGAGAGGGTCAAAAGATTGCGTCGTAAAATGGCCGCTCTCACCTGCCGGCTCCCGACCCAGTTTTCAAACCAGCTCCCCCGTACGTGGTGGATCACGCGGCCATGATGCACGCTGTACGGGCCGCAGTACGCAACGAAGGTTTCAAATGCATGAGCTTTCTCGCGCACCGTTCCGTCCATGTATTTCCCCGAACGGAATCGTTTTCGTTTTGTGGCCGTTAAAACCGCCGACATCCATCCCGAACGGGTGTACGTGAGATAACCGACCGGACTTGGACCAAACGGTTGTTTTGACTTTTGACCCTTTTGGAGAAGACGGTAGGAGACCAACTTCCAGACGCCGACCAGTTGATTTTTCGTCACGCGGGTTTTCGTCATCGGAGGAAATCGACCAACGTGTCGATTGAATCGATGGTCTGGCAGCGAATCGATTTTTGGGGATCGGACGTACCGGGGGGAACAAGCGCCTGCGCGAATCCCAGCTTCGAAGCTTCCTTGAGCCTCGCATCGCCCCGGGAAGCCACGCGAATTTCACCGGCCAGGCCCACTTCGCCGAATACAACCGCGTCGGTTGGAAAGATTTTTCCGAGAAAGCTGCTGACGACAGCCGCCACGACGGCGAGATCGGCGGCCGGCTCGACCAATCGGATGCCGCCGACCACATTTACATAAACGTCTTGCGTTTCCATTCGGAGGCCGGCCCGTTTTTCGAGAACGGCGAGGAGCATCGTAAGCCGGTTCTTATCAAAGCCGACGGCGTTTCGAAGAGGGACGCCGTACGACGTATGCGTCGCCAGCCCCTGAACCTCTACCAAGAGCGGCCGCGTCCCCTCCATTACCGGGAAAACCGCCGTTCCGGGCGTGTTCTTCGGCCGGTGTTTCAAGAAAAGCTCGGACGGATTTGCGACTTCTCGGAGCCCTTCGTTTGTCATGTCGAAGACGCCGACTTCGTCCGTCGGGCCGAAGCGATTCTTCATAGCCCGGAGAATCCGGTACGGTTGGCCACGTTCCCCCTCAAAGAAAAGAACCGTGTCGACCAGATGTTCGAGTGCCATCGGCCCGGCGATGCCGCCCTCTTTGTTCACATGGCCCACCAAAAAAACGGTGATGTCTTTTTGTTTTGCGAGCCGGATTAAGCGATCGGCGACCTCCCGGACCTGACTGATACTGCCCGGAACCGACGGAAGATCGGGCCAATAGACCGTTTGAACCGAATCGACGACGACCAACTCGAACGGACTCTTTTCCAAGTGGGCCAGGATATCGACGAGGTTCGTTTCGGGGAGGACGAAAAGACGGTCGTGCGCGACTCCCAACCGCTCGGCGCGGAGTTTGATCTGCCGTGCCGATTCTTCGCCTGAAATATAAAGAAGAGGTTTTCCTTTGACGTTCGCCAGCGTTCCCATGATCTGAAGGAGGAGGGTCGATTTCCCGATTCCCGGATCTCCGGCCAGGAGGGCGACCGACCCGCGCGTGAGTCCTCCCCCCAAGACCCGGTTGACCTCGCGGAAGGGGAGGTCGATTCGCGGAAGCCCGTCCTCCGCGACCCGCGTGATCGGCGTCGGTTCAATTCCGGAAGTAACCGCGCGGGAGTTCGAGCCCTTTGCGGGAGCGATCATCGTCTCGGCTACGAGACTGTTCCACGCCTGACAGTCGGGACAGCGACCCATCCATTTTTGGTCGACATAACCGCATTCCTGGCAAACAAACTGAGATCGAGCTTTCGCCATCGTCACACCAATAAATTCGTCCGCACGCGGTTGACCGCATCGCGCCATCCCTGTTTAAGTTCATGTCGTCGACCGATTTCCATCTTCGGTGTAAAACGCGTTGTCCGCTCCTCCCGTTCGGGTTCCTTGTTCCAGAGAGAGGCAGCCACGGCAGCCAATCGGGCGGCGCCGAAACCTGTACGTTCTATCATCTCCGGCCGGATAATAGGAATGCCCAGAATATCGGCCAGAAATTGCATCAGAAAATGATTCGCTACCGCGCCGCCATCCACGCGCAGTTCGGCGAGCGGCTTTCCCATTCCTTCCGCCATCGCGTCGACCAGATCGGCACTCTGGAACGCGATCGCCTCCAGCGCCGCGCGGACGATATGGGATCGATTTGTCCCGCGGGTCATCCCGACGATCGCCGCGCGTGCTTTCGGGTCCCAATAAGGGGCCCCCAGACCGACGAATGCGGGAACCAAATAAATCCCTCCCGTATCGGCGATGGATGCGGCGATCGCTTCGGTTTCCGAGGCTTTTTCGATCAGCTTTAGGCCATCTCGTAGCCACTGGACGATCGCCCCCGCCATGAAGATCGAACCTTCGAGTCCGTAGGCAGGCTTCCCATCCGCATCGCATGTCAGCGTCGTGAGGAGGCCATGTTTCGATTGGATCGGCTGGTCGCCACAGAACGCAAGAGCAAAGGCTCCCGTCCCAAACGTGCATTTGGCTTGGTTCGGGGCGACGGCATAGTGACCGAAGAGCGCCGCCTGTTGGTCTCCCGCTACGCCCAGGATCGGAACGCTCGCGCCCAGATGCTCCGACGCAGTGGTCCCAAACAGTCCTGCGGATGTTCGAACCTCCGGCAACATCGACAAAGGAACACGAAAGATTTCACACAACTCCTTCGACCATTCTTTCTTGTGGATATCGAATAGAAGCGTTCGGCTGGCGTTGGTGTAATCCGTCGCGTGGACAGAACCGTTCGTCAGTTTCCAGATCAGCCAGGTGTCGATCGTTCCGAAGGCCAGCTCGTTCGCCTCCGCCCGGCGTCGCGCATCCGGAACCTGATCGAGCAGCCAGGAAATTTTTGTCGCGGAAAAATAGGGATCCAACATAAGCCCGGTCTTTTTTCGAATCTCAGCGTCGTGGTCCTTTAGTTCGTGGCATCGGTCGGCCGTTCTTCGGCATTGCCAGACGATTGCAGGAGCGATCGGCCGACCGCTGCGGCGGTCCCACACGACCGTGGTCTCCCGCTGGTTTGTGATCCCCAGAGCAACGATATCGGTGAGCGAAATGTTTGCGGCGGTCAAAGCCTCCCGAGCGACAGCCAGTGTGATCGTCCAGATCTCCTCCGGATCGTGTTCCACCCATCCCGGTTTTGGATAATGCTGCGCAAACTCTCGGTAGGCTTTCGTAACTAGGCGGGTCTTGGAATCGAAAAGAAGGGCCGTGCTTCCGGTAGTCCCTTGATCGATTGCCAGGACGTATCGTTCGGCCATAGGAGCGGAGTACCACAAAGCCTGGCCGACTGCCGAGGCCTTTTTGTCACTTTAATGTTCGAGTACGTGAATCCTTAGGATAAATTCGAGCGCATGGCGAATTGGCTGACATTGGACTCCCTGGCCGCGCTCGTTTCCCTTTCGGCGATGGAGATCGTCCTCGGAATCGACAACATCGTGTTCATTGCGATTCTGGCGGCGAAAGTTCACAAGGAGGTTCGGACCCGCGTGCGGATGATCGGTATTTCCCTGGCGCTCGTCGCCCGGCTGGGGCTTCTCTTCTCGATCACCTGGATCATGAAATTGACGGAGCCGCTCTTTTCCATCGTGGGACAGTCCTTTTCCGGCCGCGACCTCATCCTCTTGGTGGGGGGGCTGTTCCTGATTGCCAAGGCGACGTATGAAATTCACGAAAAACTGGAGTCCGGACCGGGAGGCATCGCGGCCGGCGGATCCGGAAATCGGGCCGTGGGACCCGTGATCTTCCAGATCGTTTTGATCGATCTCGTTTTTTCGTTGGATTCTGTGATCACAGCAGTCGGGATGACGCAAAAGATTCCGATCATGGTGGTCGCGATGGTGCTTGCGGTTGCTGTGATGATGATTTCCAGCGGCAAGATCAGCGATTTCGTTCATCACCATCCGACGATCAAAATTTTGGCGCTCGCGTTTCTTCTGATGATCGGCGTGATGTTGTTCGCGGAGGGAATGGGGGTTCACATCCAACGAGGCTACATCTACTTCGCGATGGCGTTTTCACTTGCGGTGGAATTCCTAAACCTGCGGTATCGGAAGCGGCATCAACCCGTAGAGCTTCGGGAGCCGCAAAACCCTTAACGGAATAGATCCGGCAGCGGAGACTCGATATGAATCGTTTTGTCGCCGACCGATCCTTCAAGGCTCCATGCGTGCAGTTGCATTCGTTCCGGAATCCGTTGGCCTCGGACGATCTCCAAGTAATGTTCGTCTGGGCGGCCATAGAGGGGATCGCCGGCGATCGGGCATTTCATCCACTCGCAGTGAACACGAAGCTGGTGCCGCCGGCCGGTTATGGGCGAGAGCTCAAGAACAGATGAGTTCTCTTCTTGGCTTAGGACTCGATAGCGGGTAACGGCCGTTTCACCGTCCGCGACAACCGTACGACGAACATAGACGGAGCTGTCCGGCTTCTTCCCGAGCGGAACGCTGATTTCACCGCTCGAATTCGGGGGAATGCCGTGGACGCGAGCGACATAAGTTTTTTTGGAGCCTTTTCTGTTGAAGCGCCCGTCCCCATCGCCGCGCGGCGTCGGCGCTTTTTGCGAGCAGAACGACGCCCGACGTCTCGCGGTCCAAGCGATGGACGAGTCGAATCTCCGCGTCGTTTCGTTCGCGGCGGATCGCTTCGATGAGGGAATTGGTCCGGCAAGCGTTCGTCGGATGAACGACCAATCCCGCCGGCTTGTCGACGGCGAGAAGTTCGTCGTCTTCGTGGAGAATGTAGAAATTGTACTCTTGGGGAACTTCGAACAGCCGCGGGAAGCCGGCCGTCACACTCCCGCCGACGCGTACGCGCGTGGAAGGGGTTGCGGCATCCGCCCAGCTGACGGAGATTCGCTCGGGAATGATCTTCTGAATCCGGCTTCGCGAGAGTTTAGGGATCTGCTCCGCCAAAAAATGGTCCAGTCTCCACCCGCGAAATCGTTCGCCGATGATCCACACGGTGTCATTCATGATGGGACCTGGTTTTCTGCGAAGGGGTGGTCACGGAGAGTATAAAACGGTAAGGGAGATTCCATGAACGTTCATCAAGAACTGAGAAAAAGGGTTCTCAAACATCCGGCGATCCATAACGCGTACCTCGCTCGTTTCAAGCGGGGCGATCTCAACCGCGAAGATATGAACGACTTTGCGATTCAATTCTACGGATTCGTGAAACATTTTCCACGGATTTTGGCGACGCTTCTTGCGAGCACGCCGGATGAAAAAGCGGCCGACGAGCTCTGCGTGATACTCGCCTCGGAGCTCGGAAACGGCGATCCGACAATACGGCACGAGTATATGTACCATCGATTCCTGCGGTCGATCGGGATCGAGCCGCGGGAAGCGCTCCAGAAAGGGCTGGAGCCGGAAACGGAATCGTTCGTATCCGGGATGGTCGAGCTGTACGGCCATAAGGATTACGGCGTGGCACTGGGAGCCTCCTTTGGGTTGGAGAATATGGCAATCACCATGTGGGACCACCTTATTCCCGGACTCCAGAAACTGAAGAAGCAAGATGATTTCAAAGGGATGGACATCCATTACTTTACGTTTCACCGCGCGTTGGAAGGAGAACATGAGGACGGGATGGAGGAAGCGCTCTCCAAGTCCACGGAACTAGATGTGGATGACGTCAAATACGGGATCGAGACCATGCTCAACGACCTGCAGCGGATGTGGATGGGGCTTGAAAAAAGGTGGCACACAAGGCGAAAGGACGATGAATACCGGGGGCTCGCGTCGAAGACGCTGAAGATTCGAAATATTGTCTAACTCGTCCGCAATATTACCCCACGGCGCTCGTGCAAAACTTACATTTCTTCGCCGAAACCAGAATGCTTTCCGAACATTGCGGGCACTGTTTCGTGGCCGGCCCGGGAGGGGGAGGCGCTTCCTTTATAAATGTCTTGACGATCATGAACACGACAAAAGCGACGATGACGAAATCGACGAAGTTGCCCAGGAAGTCGCCCACGCCGAACTTCACGTTTCCGATGGAGAGGACGATCGCCCGCCAGTCTCCACTCGGCGTGAGAAACCCGACCACCGGCATGACGAAGTCATCGACCAAGGCCTTCACCAGTTTTCCCACGGCGCCGCCGATCACGACACCGACGGCTAAACCAACGACGCTGTGCTTAAGAACAAAGGCTTTGAATTCATCCACCATCTTGATTTTCGGGGTACGCATACTTTCCTCCGGGACCCGGATTTCTCAAAGATTCCAGCAGATTACAAGGAAAATCTCCCGTTCCAAAAGCGGATCCAAATTCTTGACTCGGTGCCGGATTCGGGCGAGGTAGCCGCTGAATTCACAGACCCATTTGAGGAGGAACGAGATGAGAGACTGGGCCTTGGCACTGATTTTCATTCTGGGAGTGGGGACGGCGTTTGCGCAGGAGACGCCCGCGCCCGTTCCGGTGGCGGCTGAAGTGGCGGCGGTCTTGCCAGCTCCTCCACCGAAGGTCGAGACCTGGAAAGCGAACGCCGGGGCCAGTGCCATCCTCAACACCGGAAACTCCAGCAACCAGACACTGGGCGGAAATGGCCTGGCCTCCTACAAGCATGAAAGAGACAAAATGACGTTTAAGGCCAACGGCACGTACGGCCGCGCGGAAGACAGCTTGGGTGTGACGACGACGAACACGAAGAATTGGAGGACGGAACTGAGGTACGACCGATATCTTCTCGATCCGCTTTCCACTTTTGCCCTCGGCCACCTGGGGAGCGACGAACCGGCCGGCTTTGACCATCGATACGGCGGGGCGGGCGGTCTTTCGCACGAATTCTATAAGACGGGCCCCCACTTCAGTAAGTACGAGGTCGGCTTCGACTACACCCGTGAGCTGCGCACGGCCCCCCCGGACGAGAATATTTATTCCGGCCGACTCTTCCTGCAATACAAGCTGACGATGACTCCCTGGCTGACGTTCGGACAGGACTTTGAAAACCTGTTCAACGTGCAAGATGGACATGACTACCGTTTAAACACGTTGACGGCGCTCACCACCAAGATGAGCGACAAGATCGCGTTTCAGGTGAGTTTCTCGGTTAAGTTCGACAACGTGCCGGTGCCCGGAAAGAAAAAGACCGATACCCTGACGCAGCTCGGCCTTGTCGTAGACTTTATGTAAACCCCGGGTGGAAGTGCTGGACGAAGCGGCCGAAGTGCTTAAAATGTACCCCCAACGACCCACCTCGCGCGGTTACGGCGAGAGGGAGGCGGTCGCTGACAACAAGACGCTTGAGGGTCGTAAAGCCAACCGCCGCGTTGTCCTCAAATGGCTGGATTAACAAACAAGGAGAAAAGGATGAGCAAGTATTTTGGGATAGGAATGGTGGTTTTACTGGCCTTGGGCGCGAAGGCATTTGCCGATGAGGCGCCGGCGACGGAAGCGGGGAAGACCACGGACCCGGGGATACAACAGGCCGGGCAGGCCGCTCAAGGCGCCACGACCGAAACTGTGAAGAAGGCGGATGATGCGGCGGTGCAGACGCAGCAAAAGGCCGCGGCGACCGAAAGCCGCGCCAAGGGAAAAACGGCCAAGGCGCGCAAGAAGAGTTCCCAACATGCGAAAAAGAGCCATGAAGCTGCAATGCAGAAAAAGCAGGAAGCCATGGAAAAAGGCGAGGGACAAAAAGAGGGTCTCGAGAAGCAAGCGGAAGAGGCCACCACGCCCCCGACCCAGTAACTCGAAGTTCTCGAGTTACAGTTCGGTTTGTTTTAGGAGATCCGCGAGCCGGGTCGCGCGCGACCGCAGGCTGCGGATCTCTTTGTTTAGACTGTTTTCCAATGCGTCGATTTCCGTCGCCAACTGAACCACTTCCTCGCGGATTTTGGAAATATCCGGGAAAGACTCCGTCTTCTTCTTGGCCTTGGGCGGCGGACCTTTCGCTTTTTTCTTTGGAACCGGAGGCGGCGGAACTTCTTCGGCCGGCTCTTCTTTTTCGGGCGGCGGTGAGACTTGTTTTTCAGCCGGGACCGGCTTTTGCTCGATCGGAGGCGGCGTTTCCTCTTTCGAAGCCGCGGATTGAGGAGGTCGTTCCGGTGCGGACGGACCTTCATCATCCAGACGTTCCATATCGTCGAATTGAACGGTCGAACGGGCGAGCGGTGATCTAGCCGTTTTTTCGTTTACGGGTTCCTTGGATCCGACCGCTTTATAGCCACATGCCGGACAGACGTACTCGGCCGTCGGCCCCGAACTCGGACCCTTCACCTTCATGGGGTTTCTGCATTTTGCGCAGATCATGTCATTCCTATTCTAACCCGCAGCCGCCGGGCGAACAGAAAAACGAAGAAGTTGCCCGATTCCCCGTCGGCGGTATGGTCGGCGTGGGAGGATCGAAGGGATGGACAAGATCGTGACCCGGGGGTGCTTGTGCGGCGCGGATCAACCCGGCTTTCTCAGAAAGGATTACGGCAAGTAGGACGGGTGCCGTAGGAATGGAGTCTTATGGCTAAAAGGAAATCGAATCGTGGACTGCAGGCCACTTTGATGTTGATGCTTTTGATTCCTTCGTCACTTTCGGCAAGTGACGAAGTGAAAAAGGACCCCAAAAAGGTCGACCAGCCGGCCTCCAAATCAGAGAAGTGGACGCACGACAAATTGAAGGACCTTCAAAAGGAGACGGAAGAAGCTCTCAACGCCGTGGAGAAAAAGTTCAAAGAAACCAAGGAAGAGGTCAAGCCGGAACTGGAAGAGCTTTTGAACGATGTTGAGAAAAAGGTGAAAGAACTTCGAAAGGAATTGAAAGGGAAATAACCTTTTCTACCCGAGAGTTTTCTCTCTTGATCGGCGTAATCGTCTCCAAACGAGAACGAGCGTTAACCCAATCACGGCGCCGCCGGCGGCTCCGGTCATTTGCGCCCACTGAAAATGATGCATGGCCCATTCCGTTGCTTGCCGGCAATTGACGCCGATCTCGACGGGCGGCTCAAACCACCAGGAAATAAAGCGCGGTGCTCCGACCGAGCTTGCGATTCCTCCGAAAAGCGCGCAAAAAAATGTGAAATAAAGTCCTCCGCGGAGCGAGCTTTTTTCCGTCATGCGCGTCCTCTAGCAGAGATTCGGAATTCCGGGAAGTTGCCATGTCCTACCGTCTGCCATAGCGTGCGTGGGCTATGCCGACGGCAAAACTATTTCCGACCTATCTCCACCGGGCGCTGATTGGGTCGCGCGGCGCGAAGCGACTCAACAAGCAAATTCAAAAGGAATGCTACGTCTTCCGGGATCTCGACGACGCAGGACGCCGTTGGTCTTGCGAGAACTACTGGGGCGGCTACACGTCGTACGGCTCCATCACCGATCTGCCGTTTCGATCGTCCACGTTTCACTCGCTCAAGGAAATGCTGGATCGCGAAGTATTCCGGTTCGTCCGTCATCTCGATTGGGATCTTTCAAAGGGTCAGCCCGAAATGTGCAGTTGTTGGATCAATATTATGGGCCCCGGATCTCATCACAGCTTTCACCTGCATCCCGATTCCGTGATCAGCGGGACCTATTACGTGAAAGTGCCGCCGAATTCGGGAGCGTTCAAGGTAGAGGACCCTCGCATCGCCTGTTTCATGGGAAGTCCGCCGGTCAAACGGAACGTTCGGCGGGATAACAGCCGGTATATGTCGTTGGCTCCTCGCGCGAGGGAGTTGGTTCTGTTTGAAAGCTGGCTCAAGCACGAAGTCCCCGCCCATCACGCCAAGTCCGACCGCATCAGCGTGAGCTTCAATTACCACTGGGTCGACGTGGGCCGATAAAGAAGGGAGCCGGCGTTCCGGCTCCCGGTCCAATTTACCACTCTTCCTTCCCAGGATGGCGCGCAAAATCCCCGACGTTGGGGTGTACGAGGCGCTTGAAGTCTTC
>DATDPG010000164.1 GCA_035292885.1 Bdellovibrionota bacterium
AACGCCCGAATGTCCCGTGGCCAGCGAATGGGCCCGAAGAAGCATCATTCCCCGAACCACTGACTTCGGAAGGGGATCTCCGACGCCGACGGAGTGGCTCCGAATGATATTCAACTGCAACTGGTCCAGCTTATCCTTGGGAATTCGGACGTTCTTGAGACTCCCGAAGCCGGTATTAATGCTGTAAACGGGCCGGTCGTTTCGATCGATCATTTTCTCGACGGTGCGCCGTCCGTTTTGAATTCTCTCTCGAGCCGCGGCGGGGATTCGCACCTTTCTCGATCCATCGGCGACGTCTCTAAGCTGTTCGGGCGTTAGCGGTGCGATTCCAATCTCAATTTCTGCTTCCATTTCCTCCTCAACTTTCACAGCGCAGGGAGCCGACAAAATGAGTGGCCCCGGCGCTACCGACACCGATCACGACAACCGTGCCGTCCGCCGGAACCGTCAATCCTTGGCCGGCCAAGTCGAACGAAAGTGGAGCCACCACCGTCGAGTGTCCCGGAAGCTCGACCGAACCGATCAAGGATCCGAGCTGGTTCGCATCCAGCGTGTATTGGGCGGAGTGGCCCTGCGGATCGACGAACATGGCCCAAAGCGAAACCAGCGTGACACTCGATCCCGACAGCGCCACCATTCGAGCTTCACTCGAACAGGTTCCGGAAGAAGCCAAGGCCGGGTTCGGTGCGAACTCAATTTCGGAAGAGCTGGAAGAGAGCCCCCCGCCACCGCATTGAACCAAAAGACCGAGTAAACTTCCCATTCCCGCAAGGAAGAGAACCGCCTCCCGCTTCCGTCTTCCGAACACGCGTGCATTCTTATAACGAACCTCCGCCATCCGGGCAATGCAGATGGGAACTCCGCACAGCGCGCTTGACAAGGCGAATGGAGTCAACCTAGGATGCGCCCTCCAAACGGCAGGAAGTATTCGGAGGAGTTCATGACCAAAGCGGAACTGATCGAACGCGTTTTTAAAGACAATAAGCCACGAAGAATCTCTCGCGTAGCCATTACCGAAATGATCGACGGCACGTTCGATCTCTTGGCCAAAGGGATCAAACGGGACGGCAAATTCACCTATCCCGGTTTCGGTGCTTTCACGCTGCGTAAACGCAAGGCGCGAACGGGCCGCAATCCGAAGACCGGCGAGCCGATCATGATTGAAGCACGCCGAGCCATCGCGTTTCGGCCCGCCCCGTTACTAAAGCAATCCCTTCGCTAGAACCTGTTTTGCGCCTCAAGAGGCGCTATGTTAGGTTCGCCTCGATGATCGAACTCGCCATCCGAAAAGGGGACGAGGAGATGATGAAATATCTCCTCAAAAAGGAAACGACCACGATCGGTCGGTCCAATCAAAACGACATTTGCCTCCCCGATGCCACGGTATCCCGCGTCCATCTGACGATTCTCCGCCAAGGCGACCAGTACCTCGCCACGGACCGGTCCACCAACGGCACCTTCGTCAACAACAAACGAATCACCAGTCATGAATTGAAGCCGAACGATCAGATCCGCGTCGGCAATTGGACGATTATTTTCGGCTCCACCGTGGAAGAACCGGAGGAGAAAACCGTCGTTCTCTCCGACCGCGACCCCACTCGGGTCCTCTCCTTTCGGCCGGAAAAGAATGAGCTGGTGTTTGAGCGGGCTCTTTTGGAACGGATGGGCACCGGAACCCCTCCCTACCCCATCGGCAAATCGATCGTCACCATCGGAAAATCCAAGGCGAACGACATCGTCATCACGGACGAATTCGTTTCGACGTTTCATTGCAAGATCGAAAACCGGAAGGGAATTTTCTATCTCAAGGACCTGGGCAGCACCAACGGCACGCTGCTCAACGGGCAGAAGGTGATTGAAACCGCGCTGCCGTTCAATTCGACGATTGAAATCGGACAAACAAAGCTACGGCTCTTTTCGTTGCAGGAGGTCCGTACCGTCGAAGCGATGAAAGATTCTCAGTTCGAGGGAATTCACTCCAACAGCCCCCGCATGCGGGAAGTGTTTTCCCTCATTGCGCGCGTGGCGACTTCCGACACGACCGTTCTCATCCAGGGAGAGACGGGCGCGGGCAAGGAACTTGTCGCGCGGGCGCTCCACAACCAGAGCGGCCGTTCGGGAAAGTCGTTCGTGGCGATCAACTGCGGAGCGATTTCGCGGGATTTGGTGGAAAGCGAACTCTTCGGCCATGAGAAAGGCGCGTTTACGTCCGCGCACCAGCAACATCGCGGAGTTTTCGAACAGGCCAACGGCGGCACCCTCTTTCTCGATGAAGTCGGCGAACTTCCGCTCGACCTCCAGCCCAAATTGTTGCGCGTGCTCGAAACGGGCGAGATCAAGCGAGTCGGCGGCACGCAATTGATCGACGTGGACGTTCGCGTCGTCGCGGCCACCAATCGCGATCTCGCCGGAGAGGTCCGAAAAGGAAAATTTAGGGAGGATTTATTCTTTCGATTGTTCGTCGTGCCGATCAAGCTGCCGCCGTTGAGGGAGCGGCCCGAGGATATTCCCTTGCTGGTCAACCACTTCCTCAAACAGGAGCTCGCGTCCAGTAAATCGAGGGCGCTCAAGAAAGTGGAGCCCGCGGCGATGGACCGCCTGGTCGACTATCCCTGGCCCGGAAACATTCGGGAACTTAAGAACGTGATCAGCCGGGCGGTACTCGAATGCAAAACCGACACGATCGGCCCCGGCGACCTGCAATTCACTCCCCTGGGTGTACGCGATCTGACGGCACATGATTTTAATGAAGACGAGGGACCGGCGGCCGTTTCCCGTTCCCTCAAAGACGTGGAACGCGATCGCATCCTCACGGAACTCCGACGGAATCGTTGGAACAAGAAGGCCACGGCGAAAGTCCTCGGCATCGCGAAATCGACGCTCCACGAGAAGATTCGAAAGTATAATATTCAGGAAGATTAGGCGCTTCAGTCAAACATTTTTTTACGTAGCGTTGCGGGTGGCGAGGCGGGGGTCCCCATTGCGAGCAAACGGCGCAGCAATGGGGGTGCACGCCGAGACCGGAGCCCGTAACGCTACGATTTCTACTTCAGATCTTGTTTGAGATTGGCTGAAGCCCGGAAGACGACGGTCTTGGAAGCCGGGATCATCATCTCTTCGCCGCTCTGGGGATTTCGGCCTTTGCGCTCCTTGCGCTTCTTGACCGCGAAGGTTCCGAACCCGGGATAGGTAAATCGTTTGCCGCGCCGAATGGCGAGCGAGAGATTATCGAACAGGCTTTCGACCAAATCGGAGGCGGCGGCCTTGGAAATGCTGCGATGTTTGTGATTGGTCGCGATCTTCTCGATCAATTCCTGTTTCGTCATACATCCTCCGGGAAAGCATGCGGTATACCGGAGCAAATCGACTCCTGTCAAGCAGCTCCCGCGAGATTGGCCTTCTCTTGCCCATGGAACCGGCGAATGCGATAATTCCGATCTTCACCTATGAAATCACAACACCTTTTTTGGTTCTGCCTTTTCTTCATTCTCCCATCCTGCGCGCCGAAAGAGTTCAATGAACCGGGGATCCTCCCCGCCACGTCCGAACCGACGAAGAAATCGTTCGTCGGGAGCTACGGCGACGTATGGAATGCGACCCTCTCCGCGCTTCAATCCAAGAAATATACGGTCGGCAGTGCTTCCCGCGACAGCGGCGCCATCACGACCGATTGGATTCTGGGAAAATCGGACCGTCTGTATTCCGGATACGGCGACACGCGAATCCCGTACAACATTCGTTTCAAATTGACGCTCCACCTTCGGCCGTCGAGGTCGGGAGTGGAAGTTAAAGTGAGCAACGAGGAACAATATTATTCCGACTCCGTGACGGCAGGGACCGATTTCACCGGTTCCCTGTACCAATGGCTCCCGACGGAAAGCTCCCGCGCGAAAGAAGGCGGCCTTTTGGCGGAAATTGAAACCCAGTTGGCCGCCCGAAAAAGCGGAGCGAATAAGTAAAAATACTCGGACCGGATGACGTCTGCGTCCCCCACTCGCCGTTTTGGAAAATACACGCTGGTCTCCAAGCTCGGAATGGGGGGCATGGCCGAAGTCTATAAGGCGGAGTATCTAGGCAACCCCAACATCGTCGTCGCCATCAAGCGGATTCTTCCCCAGTTCTCCCAGGACAAAAAACTGATCAATATGCTCGTGAACGAAGCGCGGCTCACGGTCGGGCTTTCGCAACCCAACATCGTCCCCGTCCTCGATTTTGGAATCATCGATGGTGACTACTTCCTCGCCATGGAGTACGTGCGGGGAAAGGATCTCAAGTCGATCATGATCCGGGCCAAGACCCGTAAGGCCGACCTACCGATCCCGATGGTTCTGTTCATTCTCCGCCAAGTATTGGCGGGACTCGATCACGCCCACAACAAACGGGACAACTTCGACCGTCCCCTTCAAATCATTCATCGGGATATCTCCCCCCAAAACATCATCGTCTCGCTCTGGGGTCAGGTGAAGATTCTCGATTTCGGTATCGCCAAAGCGGCTTCGATGGCGAGTGAGACGCAGGCCGGAATCTTGAAGGGCAAATTCAGTTACATGTCGCCGGAGCAGGCCCAGGGCGAGGACGTCGACGTCCGGACCGACATTTATTCCTCGGGTATCGTTCTGTGGGAAATGCTGACGCTGGAAAGCTGCTTCCAGGCTGAAACCGACATCAAGCTGTTGGAACGGGTGCGAAACGGCGAGATCCGCGATCCATCGGCGGTGAACAAAAAGATTCCACGGGATCTCGCAGCGATCGTGATGCAGGCGTTGGAGAAAAAGCCGCGAAAGCGCTTTCAAACCGCCGCCGAGTTCGCTTCCGCTCTCGAAGCGTTTCAGAAGGACCGATTTGGCAATGTCACGGAAGCGGACCTCGCGGCTTTTGTGCGAACCATTTTTGGGATCACACCGGATGAAGTCCCCGCCGTGGCGGCGTCCAAAAAAGTCACCGCCAAAGACCTGTTCGCGGGTGGCATCGACCAGGCCATAGCGGACACGGTGCAGGCCAGCAGTGAAGGAATTGTCCCGATCCGGCGAAAGCGCCGGCCGGCGATTCGCTGGTCTTTACCCGACTGGGTTCCGCGAATGGCCGCGGCTCTGGCGACGGTCGCACTGGTAGGCGCATTTTTTTGGAAATTTTCTCCAAAGCACCTCTTCCGGCTTTACGATCGGCAGATCGTCCGAGCCGTGTACTGGGTGCAGCAATTTCGTACGACGGAACCAAGTGCTCAGCCGACGATTCTCGATCTGGCACTGCCCGAAGTGCCGGAACCGCTCTATGCATTACAGCTTTCGTTCGCTGTCCAAAAACAGATGAATGCGCTGCCGTTTGAGACGTTCGAGCGAGTTCGCGATCGAACGTTGGATCTTTCCTTCGACCCGCATCCCTCCGCGGCGCAGCTCAACCCCGAGCGGCCCGGGTCTTGGTCGCTGAACCAGGACGGTTATCAGATTTCGTACTCGATCCGGGATCAACCCAAAGCGATTACCATCGAGAGCATCCAGAAGCTTCATTGAGCCGGTGGAGTCTTTTTCGACTCGAACCACGCAATCCATTGTTTCGCGCAATCGTGCGGAGAGAGATTCAATTCCTTCGCCGGCGGGGCTTCCGGCACGAGTTGCGCGAGAGCGGAACATCCGCGTTCGAGCAGCACAGGATCCTCTTCTTTCAGCACGACCAAGAGCGTCTCTGCGGCCTCTTCGCCTCCGATGGAAACCAAGGCTTCCAGAATGTGTTCCCGTATCCAAAGACTCCGCCCTCGATAGAAACTCCTAGGCGACACGAGTTCCGCGCGAAGGAGGGATACCGCTTCTCGGTCCTTAAGCTCTGCCATTGCGTCGACCACGGCCGAGCGAACCACCATCGCCTTGTCCGATAAAGCTTCTCGCAAACGTGGCGCGGCCTGCGGATCTTTCATCTTGCCGAGCGCCTGCGCCGCCGCCAATCGAACCAAAAAGAGCGGATCTTTAAGCCCTTTCTCCAAAGCCAGGCGGGCCTCTTCACCCCCTAGGCGGCCCAGAGCCATTCCGGCGATCCATCTGGACTGCCAAAGAGCCGATGCGTCGACGTAAATTTCCGCCAGCGGCGGAACCGCCTCTTCCCCAATGGCAACCAGGTCCGAAAATTGGTTCGGATATTCGTCCCCCGGAGGAACCGAGGCGATGATTTCGCGAACCCGCTCGGCCGAACTCTTCGGCGTGGCCACGGGTGTCGCCGTAGGTTGCGGAGTCACTTTTGGGCCGGGCTTTGCCGGCGCGGGTGTGGGGGTGGGCGTCGGCGTGCTCTCTTCCGGAATCGGGAGAAACGTCTCTGGATCCCCGAAACGAATCGGCTCTTCCGATTCCTGTTGCGAAAAGCCTTTCGGGACGAAGGTCGCCAAGACGAACCCGATGAGGCTCGCTTGAAAGATGAGTCGTTTTCTGAGATACGTCATGATTCGATGAAAGTTCTCCTCTCCAGGCCCCGCGGATTTTGCGCCGGTGTGGTGCGCGCCATCGACACCGTTGAAATCGCGCTTCAACACTTCGGAACCCCATTGTACGTCCGCAAGGAGATTGTTCACAATCAGGCCGTCGTCGCCCAATTTCGGGCCCGAGGCGTCGAGTTCATCGATGCCCTGGACGAAGCCCCTTCCGGCAGCCTGGTGGTGTTCAGCGCCCACGGCGTATCGCCGGAGGTTCGCAAACAGGCCTCGGACCGGAACCTTCATGTCATCGACGCCACCTGCCCGCTGGTGACAAAAGTTCACGCCGAGGTCCACCGGTTCCGCAAGCAAGGGTATTCGATTCTCCTGATCGGCCACGAGGATCACGACGAAGTGCAAGGTACGTTGGGCGAGGCTCCGGAAATAATCCATGTCGTCGGCTCGGCGGAAGAGGCGGACAGAGTTCAGGTTCCCAATCCGAACAAGGTCGTCGCTCTCACACAGACGACGTTAAGCGTGGACGAGGCCAGCATCATCATCGACGCGCTTCGTAAACGGTTCCCTAAACTGGAGACACCCGCGAAGGATGATATTTGTTACGCCACGCAGAATCGCCAAGACGCCGTAAAAGCGCTGGTCAGCCAAGGAATCCACCTGTTGCTGGTCGTCGGCTCGCAAAACAGCTCCAATTCCGTTCGACTTTGCGAGGTCGCCGAAGCCTTGGGCGTGGAGGCGCATCTCATCGATCGGGCGGCCGAAATTGACCCGAAGTGGTTAGAAGGAACGGAAGCGATCGGCCTGACGGCGGGTGCATCCGCACCCGAATATATCGTCCAGGAAGTTATCCGTTGGTTGGAACAACAGGGTGCCAAGACCGAGGAACTCGACCTCATTCAGGAAGACGTCAATTTCGCTTTGCCCACGGAGCTGACCCAATTGGTCGACAGTCAAGAGCTGCGCCTGCTTCCGACGGCGGCGGCGGGCTAAAAAAGTAAACCGGGAACCCTCTTCCGAAGATTCCCGGTCCCTTCGATTCCTGACGACCCCCAACGTACCGCTGTCAGGGCAACCTCATTTCCCTCTTACTTCAAAAAAGTTGGGGACTCCCGCCAGTCTCTCCATAACCCGGAAGCCCCCGCTTCCCCGTGTTTGATCTTGTGATGTGCAGCGATTGTGCCACCGATCTTGAATTTTGAGTTTCAGTAATATCGATTAGTTACGTGGCCATCGGTGTGCAGAATGGAATCGTTTTGACACCGACAAAACGCACCGCTGGGTGCGTTTTGATCCCAAACGAAAACTAAAACCGAACGGAATCGTCCGCCCGATGATCAAGAGCTGCCCGAAGATCGTTCAAGAGATCGTCGGCGTGTTCAATTCCTACCGAAAGCCGGATAAATCCGTCCGTTATGCCAAGTTTTCCCCTTACGTCCGGCGGAAGGCTCGCGTGCGTCATGATGGCGGGGTGCTCAATGAGAGACTCGACACCCCCCAAACTTTCCGCGAGCGTGAAGATCTTCAGTGACGAGAGAAACTTTTTTGTCTGTTGAAGATTTAACTTGAGCCGCGCGCTGATCATTCCGCCGAAATCTTTCATCTGTTTTTTCGCCAGGGCATGTTGCGGATGGGAGGCGAGTCCGGGGTAAAACACCTGTTCCACTTTCGGATGCTTCTCCAAGAACGTGACAATCGCTTTTGCATTGGCCGTATGCCGCTCCATCCGAAGCGCCAGCGTCTTAAGTCCCCGCAACGTAAGCCAGGCATCGAACGGACCGGGAACGGCGCCGATCGAGTTCTGAAGAAAGCGGATCCGCTCGGCCAGAGCATCGTCGCCAACGGCCACCGCTCCACCCACGACGTCCGAATGGCCGCCGATATACTTCGTCGTGGAGTGAAGAACGATATCGGCGCCCAACGCGAGCGGATTCTGCAAATACGGACTGGCGAATGTATTGTCGACGACCGATAAGATTTTCTTTTTGCGCGCTTTGGAACAGATCGCCTCGATGTCGATCAGTTTAAGCAAGGGGTTCGTCGGCGTCTCGATCCAGACCATTCGGGTTTTGGCCGTAACGGTG
This sequence comes from Bdellovibrionota bacterium, assembly GCA_035292885.1. Lineage (NCBI taxonomy): Bacteria > Pseudomonadati > Bdellovibrionota > Bdellovibrionota bacterium. Next base: position 8,497 of record DATDPG010000164.1, read on the forward strand.
TCATCGAACGCCTTCGGATTCGTTAAATCCACGAACGAAAAGGTGTAATTTCGCCGATGCAAAACCTTTGAAAAGAGCCGGTAGGTCCCGCCGTACACGTCGTCACAACAGACGACATGACTTCCCTCCTCCAAAAGATGAAGCAGTGTCGCGGCCGCTCCCATTCCGGAAGAGAACGCGGCGCCATGCTTCCCTCCCTCCAGGGACGCCAAGCATCGTTCCAACGCTTCGCGCGTCGGATTTCGCGTCCGGGAGTAGTCGTATCCTTTGTGTTCTCCGGGAGCCGACTGAGCATATGTGCTTGTCTGGTAAATCGGCTGGATGACGGCTCCGGTGGACGGGTCGGGAGCCTGGCCCACGTGAATCGCACGGGTTTCGAAGCGGGCTTCGTCCTTCATTGAACTCTTGCCGAAAGGTAATCGACCAAATCGATCTTCGTGACGATCCCGACGACCTTGCCGTTATCGCTGACGATCACGATCTTTCCTTCACGGAATGCCGGACCCAATTCGCCGATCCCGGCGGTGGGATCCAAGATTTTAAAGTCCTGGTCCACGTACTTGTCGATCGCTCGATCGGCCGCCTCCACATCCTTCAGCATGGCATTCAAGAGGTCCACCTCGCTGATCAGGCCGACCAGTTTTCCGCGATCCAAAACCGGAAGCTGGGAAATCGAACTTTTCTTCATCATCGCTACGACCTCTCGGACGTTGGCTCCCCGTTCCGCCGAAATGACCTTCCCGTAGCGACTTCCCAAGACGTCCCGCACCGATCCGACCGAACGCCGATCTTCCAGGAAACGGTTTTCACGCATCCACCCGTCGTCGTAAAACTTCGAGAGGTACCGCGAACCGCTGTCCGGTAGAAGAATGAGAAACGTTTTCTTGCCGGAAAGACTCTTCGCAAACTTCAAGGCTCCCGCCACGGCGCCGCCACAAGACCCGCCCACGAAGAGTCCTTCCTTTTTCGCCAGATCGCGCGCGGTTTGAAAACATTCTTTGTCGTTCACTTGAACCATCTCATCGATCATTTTGAAGTCGATGGCCCCGGGAAGAAAGTCTTCTCCGAATCCTTCCACCTTATAAGTCGTTAAAACTTTCACCAGTTTCCCGGTTTTGAAATACTCGTAAAACACCGATCCCTCGGGGTCGACACAAAGCGATTTCATTTTCGAGTTCTTTTCTTTAAGGAATTTTGTCGTGCCGCTGATGGTTCCGCCGGTTCCGGTGGCCACGACCAAATAATCGATTTTATCTCCCATCTGATCCCAAATCTCCGGACCGGTCATTCGGTAGTGCGCCTTCGCGTTGGAAGGGTTGTGGTACTGGTTTGAGTAAAATGCGTTCGGGATTTCCTGAGAAAGACGCTTGGCGACGGAGTAATAACTGCGCGGGTCATCGGGCTCGACGGCCGTCGGCGTTGTGATGACTCGCGCTCCGAAGGCACGAAGCGCTTTGATCTTTTCGTCCGAAACTTTGTCCGGCATGACAAAGACGCACTGGTATCCTTTCACCGCGCCGACCATCGCGAGCCCCATGCCGGTGTTTCCGGACGTACATTCGATGATCGTTCCGCCCGGCTTGAGTTCTCCCGAAGCCTCGGCGTCTTCCACGATTTGCAGAGCGATTCGATCCTTGATCGACGCCCCCGGATTCAAAAACTCCAGCTTCGCGTAGAACTTATGCGGCATATCCGCGCCCAGTTTGTGAAGCTTTACAATCGGCGTCTGCCCCACACACTCCAAAATGTTCTCATATATCTTAGCCACGGTTGGATCTTTTATACCTCAGCCGAAATCGGAACTCATCTTTCGTCATGCGATGCGGAGAGAATGAGGGAGAGCCTTTGGCGACGCGGGCGTCTCGGAGGCCGTCTCATCAATGGATCTAATGACGAGACGGCCGAGAGCCGAGCCGCCGATCGGCGCGTAAAGCCGATCGGACGGCGTCCCGCGGAACCAAAGGCTCTCCAGCATTCTCTCTTCTAACGCAACGGAGTTGGACTAAGGCGAGATCGAAATATTGGCGAACGGATGCTGATCCCAAATGTTCGGCGTGTACCCTTTGACGCGCGGGGAAACCGCCACGGCGATCGCATCGTAATAAAGAGGAATCACCTCCCCTTCACCTAACAAAAGGGCTTCGGCCCGCCGCAGATTACCTTTCGCCTCCGTCCAATTCGGAGCGTTGTCCGCGGAATTGAGCAGCCGATTGAAAACTTTTCTCGACGGCCCGTCGGAACGGAAGGCGTCCAAAAATCCGAACGGCCGCTCGGGCAGGACCGACACATCGTCCAGAGCCACTGCATATTCACCGCTCTTTATGATGTGCAGAAACTCTTCGGGCAGTTTTTCCGTCACGTTGACCGAGATTCCGAGCTCCCGCTTCCAAATAGCCGCCAAAGCCAGAGCGATTTTCCGGACATCCAACCCCTCCCGGTGGACCATCTCGAATGCGGGGGGCGGCTTGCATCCGGCCAAGGCGATCCCTTTGGTGCAATAACCGAGATCTCGAAGAATCTTCCGGGCCCCCGGCACATTGAACAGAAAACCTCGCGGAGCTTCGTAGCTCTTGATCCCCTCCGGAAGAATCGATAGCGCGGCTTTCTGCCCTTCTTTACCCACGCTGGCCGCGAATAATTCGCGATCGATCGCCATGGCAAGCGCCATTCGAAGTTTGAGTTGACTGGTCGGCGCCCGCCGCGGATTAACGCGGAGAAAGACTGTGCTTAGATCAGGCTGGTACACCAGACCTTTTTTCGAAGCGAATTTCAAAAAATCGTTTCGCTGGACCGAAAAATCCCGATAGCCGAACTGATCGACCTGGCCGTCCAAAAACATCTGCGTTCCTTCTTCTCGGCTGGCAACCAGATGTACGTGCACTTCACCGAGCTGGATTCTTCCGGCCCAGCGATGATGCGGATTCTTTTTGAGGATGTGAACAAGTTCCCCTTTTGCGGCCGGCAAGAAAGGCCCGCTTCCAACCCAATTCTCCGGGCGCCACCAATTTGTGGGATGTCGTTCGAGCATTTCCCGGTGAACCGGAGCCGTGGCCGGCTGTGTGAGAAAATCGAGCAAAAATGCATTAGGCGAGCTCAGGTCGAAAATCACGGTTCGGTCGCCGTCGGTCCGAATTCCCAGCTGTGCCGGGAGCATTATCGCCCCCTCGTGATAGTCCTCAGCCCCCTTGATCGACGTCAAAAAGTCGGCCACCCAGGCGTCGGTCGATGCAGAGAGAAGTCTCCGGAGCGAATAAACGAAATCCTCGGCCTTTACCTTTTCGCCGTTCGACCAAAAAAGATCGGCCCGAAGCAGAAATTTGATCCGAAGTCCGTCATCCGAGACCGTGTAGCTTTCGGCGGCTAGAGGTAGGACGTTCCCGGTTTGGGGATCCCGAAAGAGAAGCGGCTCCACAAGATTCGAAACAAGCAGGAGTTCCGCGTTGGTTTCCGCGGCGACCGGATCGAATGTTTCGATCGGGCCGGCCACGGCGACGCGATAGACCCGCTTCGGTGCGCTTGCCACCGCCGGCGCGGGCGCCGGCGCCTTTTGATCGCCCGCTGCAATCGCCGCGAAACCGAGAGCTAGGCAAAATGCGTAGCCAACGATTCGAGCGCCTTGCGGGCCTTTCGGACGCGGCTCACATCTTGTTCGAGAATCGCACATAAGTACTCATGGTGATTTTGGGAAATTTTCTTAAAGATGTCGGGCGAAGTTCCTTTCTTCAGTTCGATCGCTTGCCAAAAGATATCTTTATCCATGCTGACCGAATGCCCGATTAAGTCGTCCGCAACGCGGTAGAGAAACTCGATCCCTTCAAACGCGCACGGTTGAACGACCAGCTGGACATTTCGTTGTTTGCCCACATTTTCGATCTCCTCCCGGTTCGGCTCGACGTCCGCCGGTTGCAAAAAAAGGACGACGCTGAACAGACGATTCGGATCCCCAAACTGGTCGAGCTTCACGCGGCCTCTCCTCGAACGATCCCGATCGCACAATTTTCAAGATCGAACACGTCCGCGGCGGCGGCGCGCACCCGCTCGGGAGTAACCGCGTCGATGTACCGATCGTATTCCGTAACCGCCTGTAACCCCCGACCGGTGATGAATTGTTGCAGATACGCGTAGGCGATCGCGCGGTTTCCCTGAAGTCCGATGGCGTGGCTGCCGCGCGTGTACGCCTTCGCCGTCCGAACCTCTTCTGCCGTGGGAGCGCGCCTCTTCGTCCGCTCCAACTCGAACATCAAGAGATCCCGTACATCTTTCTCTTTTTCCGGCGAACAGCCAACATAGGTGAAGAATGCCCCTCCGCGCATCAGGCCTATGTTGAATGCCGTGACCGTATAGGCCAGCGCCCTCCTTTCCCGGAGCTCGTGGAACAGTGACCCTCCCATCCCCGAAAGATGGTTCCGCAGGACTTCCAATGCGAAATAACGGTCGTCCCGAAGACTGACGCCGTTGAATCCGAGGACAACCCCCGTCTGCTTCCGGTCGCGCGTTTCGACCTTTTCTCTCATTCCGCGGTTGGGAACGACGGGAAAGAGCTGCGCCCTCGGCTCCAGGTCGGCGTCGCCCGTAACCGAAAATCGCCTGCGAACCAGTTCGATCGCCCGCTCCCGTTCGACGTCCCCGACGATCGCCACAACCATTTTCTTCCACGTAAACGTCTCCGAGTACCACTCCCACAATTGTTTTCGCGAGAAGTTGCGCACCGATGCCTCCGTTCCCTGGCGGGGGAGGCCGTACGGGTGAAGGCCGAAGAGTGACTGATAGAAGAGCTCGATCGGGTATCGAAACATGTCGTCCCGAATTCTCTGAATCTTCGCCAAGGCCGACGTCCGCTCCTTTTCGATCTCGGCTTCGGGCAACGTCGGCCGAAGCATGACATCGCAGAGAAGATCCATCGCCGTTTCCAGGTTTCGAGAAAGCACGTTGGTCGAATATCCGAAAAGATCCGCCGTCGATTCCACCTGAATCGAGCTTCCCAACGACTCCATTTCAAACGCGATTTCATCCGCCGTCCGATTTTCCGTTCCCTTGAGCGTCGAACGAAGAACGAACTGCGTGATCCCGCAGTTGTCGACCGTTTCATCCAGACGTCCCCCGGGGAAATAGACGGCGATTGTGGCGAGAGGCAAGGCTCCCGTCCGCAGATGAAGAAGCGTCCCCCCTCCGTCCAGCGGAATGGCCTCGATCCCTCGGCCGATCGGCTCCGTCACGCCTTGGGGCAACTGAAGCTCCGGAGCCTTCGGAGCGCTCGCGGGTTTCATCACCGGACCCAGCTTTTCCACCAATCCGGAGACCCGCTTGCGCAAATTCTCGAGCCGGTCGTCCACCTTCGCACCCTGACCCACCGATTTCGGCACGTATTCCAAGAGATTCATCATGGAGAACGCGCAATATTGCTCCGCCACGCGAACCACTTCCGCGGGCGTCACCGCTCGCATCTTCTGCACGTACTCCACCGCTTTTGGGTACCCTCCGAGCGACTCAAAAAAAGCCAATCCGTACGCCTGGCCCATCACATCCTCTCGTTCGGAAAAGAAATTGGCTTCGATGATGTTCCGGATTTTGGAGACCTCCTCGATCGATGGAGGGTCCCGCCGAAGCCGCTCCATTTCCACCCACAGCTCCTCCTCGCAAACGGCGATCTTTTCCGGTTTGAGTTCGGCTTCCATCGTGAAAAACCCGACGTCCTTCGACGCATAAAGCGATGATCCGATCGAATCGACGATCCCTTTTTCCTCCCGAAGCGAGCGGTAGAGACGTGAACTCCGACCCCGTCCCAAAAGCGTGCTCAAGAACGTCATGGCGTAGTAGTCCGGATGCGTGATCGGCGGAGATTGAAATCCCATCTTCACCAAAACCCGGGACAGGTCGCCCAAGAGACGGGACATCTTCGGCTCTTTTTGCACCGGTTCGACCGGCGAAACCTCGTGCCGTACGTTCCCCTCCGGCATCATTCCATACCGCCGTTCGACCTCCGCCATCACCGATTTCTGATTCACGTCCCCCACAACGACCAATGTGATGTTGGCGGGGCGGTAATAACGATTGTAATATTCCACGACCGCATCGCGGCTGAACCGGCGAATCTCCTCTTCCCTCCCCATTCGCCACCGCCTGATTCGATGTCTTTCGAACGCCATCTCGAGAAGCTTTTCCCAAGCGTACGGATTGGGATTGTCGTATTTTCGCTTCAGCTCCTCGATGACGACCTCCTTCTCCCGCGTCATTTCTTCGGCATCGAAGAGCGGGTTAAGCAGCGCATCGGACTGGATATCCAGCGCCTGGTTCACGCTGCCGGACGGAACCACGGTGAAATAGTACGTATGGTCGTAAATCGTCGACGCGTTTAAATACCCGCCGATCGCCTTGGTCTCCTGCGCGATGATCCCGACGCCGCGCTTGGGCGTCCCCTTAAAGAAAAGATGTTCGATGTAGTGCGAAATTCCGGTCAGTTCGTCCGGTTCGTTGAAATATCCGACACCGACCCAGGTCAGAACACACGCGAGAGGCAATCGGCGGTCCGGTTTTACGAGAACCGTAAGGCCGTTCCCGAGTTTTCGCTTTTCAACGCCCGTCAGCAACTTGCGTCATCGTAACACGACTTGAAAATCGTGCAGATGATTTTGCCACTCCGCTTCCGTACCCCTCGCCCGCCGATCGACCAGTTTCAAAATCAAAGAAGTCGCCGGAATGACGTAAATAAAACATCCGGCGATGAAAAGGCCATACTCGCCGATCCACCAGGTCACGGTGAGAATAAACGCCAGCACACCGTAATAAAGGCCAACGCCAAAGAGACCCCGAAGCGGCCATACCCGAATCCCGCGATCTCGAAAGCCGGGCCCGAACCACCTTTTTTCGATCCGCTGATAAAGGAACATCGCCACCAAGCCGATCAGCCCCCATCCCAGGGCGTTGGAGAGCGGCACGCCGAAGTAATGTCCTTCGTATTCATAATAGTAGATTTTTCCCAAGAACCACCTCTCCCCGCGGAGCGCCGCAGGGTCGATAACGAAATCAATCATCATCATGTAGACGGAGGTTAGAAAAAGTACGCTCCAACTCCAGCGGATTCGAAACGTATCCGCCACTTGGACGTCGCCCTTTTGAATTCGGAGCGGAGCGAGGGAAAACAGGGCGAGAGAAAACGAAGCGAACAAAAGAAACGTATACGAGAGCGAATCCATGAACGGAACGTTGCCGATGTAGAGTTCCTGACCGCGCGTGATGCCGGTGTAATGATAGAGGCCGTAGGGGAAGCCGGTCCGCGTGGAAGAGATCTCCGACAGGAACGCGATCGCCCAAACAACGCCGAAGAACGTGAACGTCCGCCAGAGCCCCATCGAGATGATGCCGGTCAGGAGAAACGCGGCTAAAAAAGTGAACACGTACGGGCGTAAAGCGACTGTTTTGAAGAAAAGAATCAGGACATGCATGGGTCAGAATCTGCCGAACGACTGCTCAAAAAGCCCGAAAAATCGGTAGATCGACCATCCAGCCAAGAACTTAACCCGCAGGAATAGCACTGTTTTCTTTCTTACTCCGCCTTGGCACATCCCTTGTGAAAGCAGATTGAGTCGTGCTTAAGAATCTTTCAAGACCGGCCGCGTTGTATTCACTCCTGACGCTGATCGCATGTGGCGGCCCGGAACCGCTTCCCCCAAAAACTGGCGACCCGCAAAATCAGGCGGCTCTTGGAACCACACCCTGTGCCGCCGGCTATCAAGGAACGGATACCGACGGCGATGAAATTCCCGACCAATGCGAACAGCTCTTGGGCACCGATCCGAACAATCCGGACTGCAATGGGAACGGTATACCGGACGGCATGGATAACCCGATCGATTGCAGCCACAAACCCGCGGATGAGTGCGACGTCGCCTGCCAGGACAATAAGAATCGGATGTACAATGAATTGGCGAATTCACTAATGCTGGGTTCTTCAGCTATGGCCAGAAGCGCCCCGGCCGGACATACCGTTTCGGTAGACAAACAACAAATGGCCTTTGGCCCGCTCAAGAACATCACACACCCAAAATTTCAACCAACTCTAAGAGGGGACTCAAAGTGCGACACCCCCAACAACGTATTCTTCCTGGTACAAGGCAAAGTCGACGGAAAGGCCGCGACCATCGAGTTTTGCGGAGATATTGAGACAAGCAAGCTTCCCGGCGTTACGGACGCAACCGACAAAACAGCGGACCCGTTAGATGGTTCATCGCTCAAACTGTGGAAAATTGGCAATGCTGACGGCAAGAAGTTTGACCCGGGCGCACTGCAGGTCAATAACATCGATGTCACTCAAACCTTCGATAAACTCAATATCAGTGGGGCCGTCGACCCCTGTTACGGCATAACGAACGACCCAAATTGTTCGGGCAATCACATAATTTTTCTAAATCTTCACATGGAACTCTCAAGTAGTTACAAAATAGAGTTCTCAGGAATTTATAAGAACGAGGAAGTGACGGGGAAAACGGAGAAAATTGTAAAGGATTGGGTCCGAACAGTTGACATGGCCACGAAGGCAGAGGCTTCTTACTCACCGGGATACCTCGGATTCTGGGTAAATGGACCCACAAGCGCCCCTACTTACTAGAACCGTTTCTTGCGTTCAGAAAAAATCTGGGCGATTGGTAACCAATGCACGGCCTCCATCACGACATCGGGTTTCGGTATGTCGTTTTTTCCCTGATCCTTGAAGTCATTTTCCTCGGGTTCTGCACGCTCTTTGTCGGCCTCGGCGTTTCCGAGCTCAAAAAGCACAAACCCTTTCTCCCCAACGCCGGCCTCATCGGCCTCGGCTTTTGCCTCGCGGGCTTAAGCCTTTATGTCACCAAGCTCCTGATCGAAGGTTGACTTCTCCCATCGCTTCCCGGAAGATCGCGCCCATCGTGGCCGAGAAGAAATTTGAAAGCGCCCTCTCCGAGTTGGAATCCATCGTCTCCAAGCTCGAATCCGAAGAACTTCCGCTGGAGGACTCTTTGGAGCTCTTCGAAAAAGGGATCAAGCTCTCCCGCCTCTGCTCCAAGAAACTGGCCGAAGCCGAAAAGAAGGTCGACGCCCTGGTGGCGGAGCTGGCGAAAGATCAACCTCAAGAAACGCAAAGTAGCTAGTGTCCCGGGTCCGAAATAGATTGATAACGAAGGACGTCGATGCGGCCGGATGGCAAGGCGCGACGACGATGGCGTACTTGCAAAGCTGTGCGTCGAGGAGGAGCAACACAGCCAGCCGGGATGCAGCGGCGGCCGAGTATCAAGATATTTCGGACCCGGGACACTAACTGTGGATCTCGAAAAATATCTCGAAACCTGCCGCCGTTCCGTCGAGGGGAGACTCGAAGAATATTTCTCCACCTCTGCAGTGGCCCCCCGTCTCGTCGAGGCGATGAAATACAGTCTCTTTGCGGGGGGCAAACGTATCCGTCCGGCTCTCGCTCTTGCTGCTTGTGAAGCCGTGGGCGGAAAGAGTGACGCCGCGCTTCCCGTCGCCTGCGCACTCGAAATGATTCATACCTATTCCCTCATTCACGATGATCTGCCGACCATGGACAACGACGACTTAAGGCGGGGAAGACCGACAAACCACAAAGTGTTTGGAGAAGGTCTCGCGATTCTGGCCGGTGACGCTTTGTTGACCGAAGCGTTTAATCTCCTGGCCGATCCCTCGTGGAACATCCCAGCCGAATGCCGCATCGACATCGTCGGAATTGTCGCCGAAGGCTCCGGCGCCAACGGCATGGTGGGAGGCCAGGTCCTCGATCTTCAGTTTGAAGGGAAAGACGTCGGCGAAAAGGAATTGGAGCAAATTCACCGGAACAAGACCGGCAAGCTGCTTCGTGCAGCTGTTTTAGCCGGCGGCCGAGCGGGCGGTGCCGAGGGAGAATTCTTCGACAGCCTCAAACGATACGGTGAGGCGATCGGTCTGGCGTTTCAGATCGCCGACGACGTCCTCGACGTGACGGCCACAACCAAGCAGCTCGGCAAAGGGGCGGCCAAGGACCAGGACAAAAAGAAGGCCACGTACCCCGCGATCCTCGGCCTGGATGAATCCCGCCGCCGCGCCGCGAATCTGCTCGAGGACTCACTTTTGGCTCTCAAACCTTTAGGTAAGCGCGCTGAAGCGTTAACCGCCCTCGCCCGTTACATCATCGAGCGGCGGTCGTAGCCATTCACACTTTCTGGGACCAGAGATATGATCGGTTAATGCTCGACCTAGTCGCCCGAATACTGAAGAACGACCGCACCGTCGTATTTGCCTATCTTTTTGGCTCAAGGGCAAAGCAATACCAGCATTCTCAAAGCGATTGGGATATCGCGGTATTTCTTGATCCGCCACCGAAAGACGGACCGCACGGAAAGAAATATTTGGACCTTTACCTGAAAATTTCCAAAGAACTGCGCACGGACTCCGTTGATGTCGTCATTTTGAACTGTGCCACGCCATCCTTGGCAAAGGCGGCACTAACCGGAAAGCGACTTTTCTGCAGGAACACGGCCAAATATGTTCGATATTTTGTCCAGCTCATGCACGACCTAGACGATCAGATGTACCTAGTGGACGCATACGTTCCGGCGCTTAAGAAGCGCCTTAACGAAAGGACGGGTCGTGGTCGACCGAGCACTCGTCACTGAACGTCTTAAGTTGATCGACGATTATCTCCGGCTCGCGGAGCGCTTATCACGAAACGCTCGAAAACGATTTATTGAGAATCCGGAGATCCATATGCTGGCGGAAAGAGCACTGCATCTTGCGCTTGAAGCAATGCTCGACGTATCTAGTCATATCGTGTCGGCCCGGAATCTGGGGCCTCCGCAGAGCTATGGAGACGTGATCTTTCGTCTGGCTGAAGGGGGCGTGATTCCTGAGCGTTTGGCACATCAGTTACGGCCATGGGTAGGCATGCGCAATGTGCTCGTTCATGGATACTCAAAACTAGATCACGGCCAGGTCCATCAAGCGATTCGAAGGGATCTGTCTTCGGTACGGCGCTTTTGCGCGGCAGTCTCCAAATTGCTTTGAGAAAAAAACGCCTCGACCAGCTCGTCCACGAACGAGGTCTCGCAGAAACGCAAGTGAAGGCGCAGGCGCTCATTATGGCGGGGGAAATCATCGTCAACGAAACCATCGCCTCCAAGGCCGGGCAACTTGTGCCGTCCGACGCAGAGATCGCTTTGCGTTTTCCCGGACCCAAATATGTCAGCCGAGGAGGCGTCAAACTTGCGGGTGCGCTCGATCACTTCAAGATCGATCTAAGCGGTTGGCATTGCCTCGATGTGGGAGCCTCGACCGGGGGATTTACCGACTGCCTTTTGCAACGAGGTGCCGCACATGTCTGTACGATCGACGTGGGAAGAGGCCAGCTCGATCCCAAGATTCGAAACCATCCTCAAGTGACGTGGAAAGAATCGTTTCACGTGAATGAACTGACGCCGGAAACATTCGGGAGATTATTCGAACTCGCCGCCGTGGACGTCTCGTTCATCACCCTCAAAAAAGTCCTTCGCCATGTTCTGCCCTGCCTGAAATCGGGCGGAACCCTCCTCGCGCTCATTAAGCCGCAGTTTGAGGCGCAAAAAAGAGACGCCGTAAAGGGAGTCCTTCGGGATGAAACGAAGCGACAGGCCATTTTGGAAAAGATGAAGGAATACGCCGTAACGGACCTCGGGCTTCACGATGTGACTCTCACCGATTCGGTTCTGCCGGGCCCCAAGGGGAACCGGGAGGCATTTCTTTGCGCTGAATGGAGAATCAAAGGTCGTGATATACTGAATTCGTGAAATCGACGAAGGTCCTGGGCAGGCGGTCGGGAGAACTTGAAAATTCACCTGAGGCCGCGTCTCAGTGGCTGGCCACGGTAGCCGCTCTGCGAAAGGGAAAGGGAATCTGCCCCCGGGGCCTCTATCGGTTCAAAAGTTTCGATGAGGCGGATGAATGGATGATCGAGATGATGGCTCGCGAGTCTCTCGGGTCCCTACAATAGACGATCTCGTCCGCCTTTGCCGCCACCTAAACGAACAGAACGTGGAGTACGTCGTTATCGGTGGGTTCGCCGTGATTCACCACGGATATCTCCGGGCGACAGCCGACATCGACCTGTTGGTTCAGAAGAAACAGGCCAACGTGGAAAAGATCAAAACGGCGATGGGTTACTTGGAAGACCAGGCTGCCCGAGATCTACTTCCGGACGATCTGTCAAAATATACGGTTGTGCGTGTGGCGGACGAGATCGTCGTGGATCTCATGGCGAAAGCTTGCGGTCATTCCTTTGAGGATTTACGCAGTCAAATCGAGGAGGTTGAATTACAGGGAGTCCGCATCCCGTACCTTACGGCAGCCGGACTCTTGAAAACCAAAGCCGGCATTCGGCCAAAGGATCAGCAGGATCGCGCTTATCTGGAGCGACTGCTCAAGTCGAAACCGAAATAGGATTCGTTAAGATTTCACCTTTTCGTGAGCGTTCGAACCGTCTTCATGAACGCCGGATAGTGCCTAAGGGCCGTCTTGGCTCCGGTGAACACCTTCCCGGGAGTAAGGTCGTCGATCAGGTGCGCAATGGCGTCCCGAATTCGGGCGGATGAAGCGAGGCCCGAGGCCAGCTTGGTCGATAGGACACCCCGGCGACCGAGCACCAGGAATGCATCCGGATACGTGGGCACGGTTAGTTGGTAATTTTTCTTCAGGATAATGCAGGCGACATCCACCGCCCATTCCACGAGGCGTTCGATGTGACGTTCGGTCGCCAACTGATCCATTCGGTTTCGCCGATACGCTCGCTCCCCCTTCCGGAGAATTTCTTCCATCTCCAGTAACGTGCCACGCATAAAGTCGAGCTTTCGGACGATGATCTGTTTGTCGAGTGCCGTCAGCATGTGAGGCGTTCGTCAAGGAAGTCGTCCAGTAATTCCCGTCGCAGGCCGTCGAATTTTTCGTTGTCCATGAACTGGCGGCTGGCGAGGGAGAAGAAGCGGTCGAATTCGCCGGTCTTTCGTTCGTAGACGAGTCGGCCCTGGCAGGCGGCGAATCGGGCGATGGGGTCGGCGTGGTCCAGGAACATGACGTCAGCGTCGTCGCGGCCGAGGAGGCTTTTGAGTTCGGTGATGATTTTCCCGTGGTCGAATTTGAACTGGAAAAGAACGGCGATGTCGAGGTCGGGTTCGGGGCCTTGAAGGCCGGTGACGGCGGAGCCGAACAGGAGGACGAGGCGGGGGCGTCGGCGTTGGATCCAGGGGGAGAGCTTGCGGCGCAGTTGATGGGCTCGCACGGGAGTGCACAGTACCATGGGGGTTGGCGGGGTCAGTTTTCGCCGCGGCATTTTTCGGGCAGCGGTTCCCCGATGCCGAAAAGCCGCTCATTCAACCGATCGAACACAGCCAATAAAATATAATAATATTAAATATTTAACGCTGGTCTGCCTGGCACGGATGTTGGGATACTCCTGGGTATGAAGATGAAATTACAGCCGGAGGACGCCATGATTCGCCGATCGATTTCAGCACTTCAAGCAGCTGGATTGTCAATACTGCTTGTTCTCGGTGGATGTGGAAAAAATGGCGTTACGCCGACCCCCATCAACCCAAATGGCACCGGCAACAGCCTTGGCGAACAAATTACTCAAACGCTCTGTGCGGAAACGGGCGATGTCGATTCAGATGGTGATGGCATCTGCGATACCGACGAAGCGAATGACCCTACCCTAGGGCCCGATTGTGTTGACAACCCGGATTGCAACAACAACGAAACACCCGACGGCGATGAACCTTCTTGGTGGGTCAAGAATAGGAAGTACGTCTGGATGGCTTCGGCATTGGGTGCTGGTTCGGTTTACTTAGTAAAGGCGTGCGATGGAAACGGCGACGGCTGTAACTTCCTATCGAATGTGGCTGGAAAAACGGGCGACGACGTCAATAACCAGGCCGGTTGGACAACCTCCGTCATCGGGAATCTGACTGGCGGCTATGCCTATGTGAAGCTCGACAACATGCAAGGTCGATCCACATTCAAGCTTGGATTTACGGCTAAATCCGACAAAAGGGTCGTACTCGGCGGCATTGACCTCGGCTACGACTTTGGGGGATATATCGCCGGCTTCCCGCAATTCTCTAACGGGGCCTCCTTCCAAAAGGACGCAACCGGCGCGGCTAAAGTGGACCTCCCCTTGGCGGGAGTATTCTCCGACAACCTGAAAACCAACCATCCTCTGCGTGAGTTCGGAGTGCCCTGCGTGTCAGGCTCGTCATCTCCAGGGAATGTGTTTGAAAGCATCGAACAAAAAATAAAGGATCTCGGCTATTCAGGTTATCCCGTCATTCTCTCTTTCGTCGCCCAGGCCGACGGGAACCAAGACTGTTGGTTTGCCAAGAGCCTCCTGCCCGAATCGGTCTTCAACGCGGCGAAGCCGAGCACTCTAACACTTAAATTTCCGCCTCTCGGCAAAACCGCCGAGGCCACTTTCTCACTTCACTCCGAACACCCCGAAGTCGGAGCGGTCATCGATTCGTTCGATTTCGTAGCAAAATGGGTGGGCAAGGTCGGTGGGCCTGATCTTACGAACCCCGCTTCTGGCCTCCCAACAAACCCTGTAGAGAACTACGCCGACGGCTACCAATACTGGCCCAAGCTTGAAAAAGCACTCGGATTAAATTCCCCGCAGGTGTCGTGTTCGAATATGACTTGTTCCATAAAGAATCTCTTTTCTCCCCTTCAAAATCTTTACGCCGTATTCGAAATGACAAGGTCTCAGTAGCGCAAAAACGACGCGCCCAATACAAACCCATTCGTCTTATAACTTTGCTCCGGAGCGACGCGGCCAAAAATTTCGGGATGATGGCTCAAGAAAGCGTATTGCCTCTGGACCTCGCGGAAGCATTGGCTCCCTCGGTCGGATTGCAAAATCGAATTGTTCATGAATACGGCCTTCTCGACGCCCGAAATGTTTTCGCTGGCACCGAAAAAGCCCTTCAATTGTTTCCTAAATATACCGCGTCGATTCTGGGGCTCATGAAAAACTGAAAACCCGCGAGAGTGGCGGAAGTGCATCGGAATCGAACCGACCAACACTCGCTCGGCGGGCGTTCGCTGGTTTTGAAGACCAGGAAGGACACCAGTCCCCAGCCACTTCCGTCGCCGGAATCATTACCCTTTTTTGGGTTGCCTGAAAATAGGTCGTTCTGAAGTGTCCATTTTGGTGTCTGCTTTTTGTCGGAAATGGCCCATTCCAGATCCGGGAACTCACCCTTGGTCGACAATCTCGTACCGCGCAAATAGCGGAGGCACGGTCCACCAGAACACCATCATGATCGCGCTTTCGGGCACACCCGCCTTCACCCATGATATTTGTGCCGCCGAACTCGGATCCACTTTCCCTTCTTGTCCCGTTCCCAAAGCCTTCCTTTCCGTTCATCTTCCAAAGCTCCTTCAAATTCTTCATCAAATCCGCATTATTCAGAACGTCGAACGTTTCGGAAAAAGCTTCATAATCTTCCATCGGTAAAAGGGCTCCGACGGCACGACCGTCCTTCGTCAAAATATACCCCCGCCCCTCCTCTTCCATAGCGCGCACAAGCGTCAACGGCCGTTATTGCTGCGGCTTCTCGGCGCCTTTCGCCAAGGCTTCGTTCGCTTCCGGATATCGCAGATCGTCCCCGCTATACCATGCCAGACGCCCGCGCGAAGTAATTGAATACGGCCGGTCTCCGCCCGGCGCCTTATACATGAACGCGTTTCCCCACGGGTCTTTGGGAACCGAAATGCGTCCGATATATCCGTCTTGATAATATTTCTGCGGCCGCGGCGGAACGCGCGGTTGCCTCACCAGCGCATCGAGTCCCTGTTCGGTTGTCGGATAAAAGCCGTTGTCCTGCTTATATGACTCGAGCGCGACGCTGAGCCGTTGCAATTGATCGCGCACCATGAGGCGGCGGAGACGATCGTCCTGAGACATGTAAAAGGGATTGAAACGAGCCCAGGGCACAATAAAGATTCCGGCTAACACAAGCGCGATTCCGAGAAGACCGATTCCGACGTAGGCTTTCTTGATCCGATTCATAACGGCGGAGGGTAGCACCCAAGGCTCTGCTCCTCAAGCCTCCTGACGTCGGGCCAGGAACCGTAAGCATTTGATCGAAGGCCTCAATTGGATTAGGGTACACGGCCGTGATCGGGTTCGACCTCACCGAAGAACAGCAACAGCTTCAACAACTTGCGCGTGACTTCGCTCAAAAGGAAATGGCCCCGAAGGCGCCCCATTACGATCAAACCGGCGAGTTTCCCAAAGAGATTCTCAAGAAGGCCTGGGAAGTCGGCCTGATGAATCACCAAATTCCCACGGAATACGGCGGACCGGGCCTCAAGTGTCTGGACGGTTGCCTGATTGCCGAGGAAACCGGCGCGGCCTGCACGGGAATCGCCACGGCGATGGAAGCCAACATGTTGTCCGAAGCTCCGGTGATCGTCGGCGGCAACGACGAACAGAAAAAACGGTTTCTCACGCCGATGACGGAAGAGTTTAAGCTGGCGGCATACTGTGTCACCGAGCCGGCCGCCGGGTCGGACGTCCAGGGCATCAAGACAACGGCCAAGAAAGCCGGGAACGACTATGTGATCAACGGTGAAAAGATGTGGATCACTTCAGCGTCGGTGGCCTCGTGGTATTTCGTCCTCGCGTACACAGACCCCTCCAAGGGGTACAAGGGGATGTCGACATTTCTCGTCCCCGGCGAGACCGACGGCATCGTCGTCGGGAAAAAAGAAAAGAACATGGGACAGCGTTGTTCCGACACGCGAGGAATCACGTTCACCAACGTCAAAGTGAGCGAGAAAAATCGGGTGGGGAACGAAGGCGACGGATTCAAGATCGCGATGGCGGCGTTCGATCACAGCCGTCCTATTGTCGCCTCCGCGGCGGTGGGGTTGGCCCGTTCGGCCATGGAGCACGCCATCCGGTATGCCGGGGAGCGGGAGACATTCGGCGTGCCGATCGCCAAGCATCAGGCCGTCGCTTTCATGATCGCGGACATGGCCAAGGACATTGAGGCGGCGAGACTCCTCACATGGAAAGCCGCATGGACGATCGATCAGGGCCAGCGCAACACCCTCTTTGCCGCCTATGCAAAGTCTTTCGCCGCGGACACTGCGATGCGAGTGGCGACCGATGCCGTTCAAGTTTTCGGCGGCTACGGATTCAACACGGAATATCCGGTGGAAAAACTGATGCGGGACGCGAAGATCTTTCAGATTTACGAAGGAACGAGCCAGATTCAGCGGTTGATCATCGCAAAGGAAATATTTGAGCGGAGGAAATCATGACCGGAAAAATCACGGCAGCGCAAATCGACGAACGAATCGCCAAACACAAGGATTCCATCCTAAAGGAGTATAAGAAGATCGTGGAATCGCCCTCGGTGAGTGCCGATCCTAAGCACAAGGGGGACATTCGCAAGACCGCGGAACTGGCAAGCGACTACCTGAAGAAAGCGGGCGCGGACGTAACCATCATTGAAACTCCGGGAAATCCGGTCGTTTTTGGACACATCGAAAACAAGTCCAAAGCTCCGACCGTCGCTGTTTACAATCACCTCGACGTTCAACCTGTGTCACCCAAGGGGCAGGACGGGTGGGAACGTGAGCCTTTTCAGTTCACGGAGGAGCGGGGCCGCTTTTATTCGAGAGGCACTACCGACGACAAAGGCCCGGCGATGGCCGCTTTTTGGGCCGCCAAGATCGCAAAAGAATTCGAGATACCGATCAACGTCGAGTTTATCTGGGAATTTGAAGAAGAAATTGGGTCTCCACATTTTGCAGAATTCTGTACGAAGGCGAAGGAGCGGATCAAAGCCCAGTCGGTGGTCGTCTCGGATACCATCTGGATAACAAAAGGCAAGCCAGCCATTCCGACCGCCTTGCGCGGCCTCGTTGCATTGGAACTACGGCTTGATCTGAACAAAAAGGATGTGCACTCCGGATTGTGCGGAGGCGTGGCCCGGAATCCCTTGGCGGAAATGTGCCAGATCATCTCTTCGTGCATCGATGCCAAGACGGGAGACATCACCATCCCGGGCATTCGAGAGACTTGGACACCGCCGAGTGAGAGGGAAGTGGCTGATTTTCTCCGGTCGGGTTTCTCAGTGACTACGTTTAAGAAGGATCATGAGCTGACCACGTTGCGAACCGAGAATACGGCCGAAGTGGCCCAGCGGATTTGGGCCATGCCGACGTTTGAAGTGCACGGAATTGCCGGCGGTTACCAAGGGCCGGGAATAAAAACTGCGATTCCTCATTCGGCAACGGCGAAGATCAGTTTGCGTTTGGTTCCGGGTCAGCAATTCAACAAGATCATTGACCTGGTGCGAACGCACGTAAAAAAGATCAACCCGGATTGCGAAGTCCTTATGCCTGAAAAGGCATATCCGGCCTACGCTGCGCCAAAGGGAATCCCCCAAATCGCCTTGGTGTCCGACGCCATGGAGTTCGCCTTCGGCGCAAAACCAGCCTTCACGCGGGAAGGGGGTTCGATCCCTGCCGTCGCCACGATGGAAGAGACCTTCAAGGTTCCTGTGGTCTTCTTGGGCTTAAGCCTGCCCGAAGACGGTTACCACTGCCCCAATGAGTCTTTCGCGTGGGAACAGCTGGCGGGAGGCATAAAAGCTTTTGTGAAATATTTCGAGCTGTTGGCTGCGAGCCGATAGGTCCGTCACGGGTCGCCCCTTGACCCCAAAACTCTGTGGTTCTTATAAGGATACTGGTCATATCGCGTGGGAATTTATCGGATCCTATACATCATACGAGACCGTGAAATTGTCGTGGAAGTTTTGAGAATCCAGCATCGAAAGGAAGTCTATGAACGTTTTCGGGGGTGAAAAATGCCGCAACTGGTAACGGTCACAAAAGCGAAACAACGGCTGCTCGAACTAGCACGAAGGAACCAAGAACTCGGAGAGTCCTTCATCCTTCTCAAAAATGGAAATCCCGTGAGCGCGCTATTGCCGTTTGAGGAATATGAGGCGTTGCTGGAAACGCTCGATATCCTCGAAACAGAACCGGATATTTTGGCCAAGTTACGGGCGGCGGAGAGGGAGGTTGCCGCCGGTAGGTACACGGTCTGGAAAGGCCGACCGCAAAGGCGTAAGAAGCAATAATCCATGGGACTGCCGCTTGATTATTTTCAGCCGGTTCCGCCCCGGCATCTGGACCGCACGGGAATCGAACGTGACAACCGACTCGTGGAAGAAATTCAGGCACTCAAACGGGAGAAGGGAGCTTTTGTTCTTTGCCACAACTACCAAAAACCGGAGGTCCACCGTGTGGCCGATGCCGTCGGCGATTCGTACGGCCTTTCGGTGGCGGCAAAAAAAGCGGCCTGTGACATCATCGTTTTTTGCGGCGTCCGTTTCATGGCCGAGACGGCGCACATTTTAAACCCATCGAAGAAAGTTCTGCTCCCCGAAGAGATGGCCGGCTGCGGCTTGGCGGACACCATCACGGGCGATGACGTCCGGGCCTGGAAAGCCCGTTATCCGGGGAAACCGGTGGTCATGTACATCAACTGCTCCGCCGACGTGAAGGCCGAGTCCGACGCGATCTGCACCAGCTCCAACGCTCTGCACGTTGTGGAATCGATTGAAGGCGATCCGGTCCTTTTCGGTCCAGACGCAAACTTGGCGAACTATGTAAAACAGAAGGCCAAAAAAACCGTGATCCCGTGGGACGGGTACTGCCCGGTTCACCGCGCCGTCACCCGGGAGATGCTCGAAAAAACATTGGAGCTTTTCCCCGACGCCGTCGTCATCGTCCACCCCGAATGCAATCCCGACGTGGTCGACCTCGCCGACGAAGTTCTAAGCACGAGCCAAATGCTGGAAGCGATACAACGGCGGCCGGAAAAAAAGTTCGTCGTGGGTACCGAGATCGGCTTGATTCAGAAAGCGCAGGAACTTTGTCCGGACAAAGAAATTCATCCGATCTACCGCCACAAGAGCTGCGATCAGTCGTGCGCCTGCCCCTACATGAAAGTGACCGGCCTCCGTAGCGTGCTTCGATCTCTTCAGAATGAAACATGCGTGATTACGGTTCCGGAGGAAACGCGGCTCCGTGCGTTGCGAGCCGTAAACAAAATGCTGGAAATTGGCCTGCCGAAACCACAGAGTTAAGAAAAAAATGTTCAAGACAGCCCTCCCCCTTGCATTGATTCTCGGAGTCGCCACGTGCCAACCCGTTCCGGCAGCTCGTGGCCCCGCCGTGGACCGATGCGACGTGGAGTACGAACGGTGCGTCGCCCGTTGTGAGGGGCGCGCTGGCACGGGGGATGAATCGCTTTCGGGTCCGTTCAACGAAGCCTCCGGCGCCTGTCGAAATTCCTGCCAGATCCGCATCGAGACCTGTTATTCCACGCGCAACAAGCAAAAATAATTCGATCGCGTTTAGGACTGGCGCACGAGACAAATGGGCGCAGCCTCACGGCTGAGTTCCCGGAAGCCGGGAATTCGAAATTCGCCGTCCGGAAGTTTCTTGTCGGGATTAAGGATGCCCCTGGGATCAAATGCCGCCTTGATTTCACGAAAGAGCGGCAGAAGGTCGCCCCATTGCCGGGCCATATAGTTCTTTCGAAGCAATCCGTCGCCATGTTCGCCGCTGATCGATCCCTCGAGGCGAAAAATAAGGTCGTAAACATCGTTCATCAGGGACTCGATCCGCGCCGGCAACCGGGGCTTACCTACATCGACGTTCGGATTCACGTGAATGTTCCCGTCCCCCGCATGGCCGAAAATCGCGCCGTCACAATCGTGCCGGCGGAGAATCTCGCGCAATTCGGTAACGTACGTTCCCAGGCGATCGGTCGGGACAACGCCGTCTTCGACGCAACGAAGGGGTCGCCGCGCGCCGGGTTGGGCGTGCAAAATCTTGGACGCGTCGGAACGCAGCGCCCACAAATGCTTCTGAACGTCTGAATTCTCGAGCAAGGCCGCGGCTTCCTTTCGAAGGACCGACGGAATCTCCCCCTCCCATTCCACCCAAAGCGACGCTTGTGCAGTCGTAAGACCCAATGAATCGATAAAACCCGCGTCACCGGTTTGCATGGCTTTCAGGATGTATCGGTCGACCAACTCGATCGCCGCAGGCCGGGAACTGCGCAGCGGTTCCGCGGCCGCAACGGCGACAGAAAGGGAGTCAAACGAGAAGACCGCCGTGTTGCACTTTTCCGGAAGCGGCACGGTCGCGAGTTCGATTTCCGTCGTGAGCGCGAGCGTTCCTTCCGAGCCGACCAAGAGAGGGGTCAGATCGGTCATCGGCGGTATTAGAGTGCTCACGTGATAACCGCTGGCGTTCTTTCTCGTCTTTGGAATCCGGCTTTCGATCCGGTTCCGGGCCGCTACGATGGATCGGATGATCGAAGGAAAAAACGAACCGACCTCCGTACTCTCGGCGATCCGGCCGTCGGCCAGAACCAAACGCAACCGGCGGACGTGATTCCGTGTCGCCCCAAATTTGTACGCGTGCGGGCCGGAGGCGTTGTTCGCGACCATTCCGCCCAACGTACAGTACGCCCGGCTGGAAGGATCCGGCGCAAAACGCCGGCCGGCGCCGGCTAGTTCCCGATTGAGATCCTCCAGGACGACGCCCGGTTGAACAACGGCGGAATTTTCGGAGATCGAAAGAATTCGGTTGAAGTGTCTTGAAAAATCGACAACGAGGCCGGGGCCGATCGCTTGGCCGGCCGTGCTGGATCCTCCTCCTCGCGCGGTCAGCGGAACACCATGGCGGGAAGCGATTTGAAGCAGCGCGCGAACATCTTCTTCGTCGGCGGGGAGGACCACCGCCAGAGGGAAAATGCTGAAAATCGATTCGTCGGTCGAATACGCGGCGCGGCGTTCTTCCTGCTCCCACACCTCTCCGCGCAACTCCAGTCGGAGGTCACGGATCAGCGTCGCATCGGCATCCCACATCCCAATCGTGCTTTAGCGCAAGGGCGTCGGATCGGTAAAGACGAGATAATCCCGGATCCGGCCTTCCTGCATCGAGAAATGGTTCAAAAAAGGAACCTGGACCGAACGCCCCTTGGCCAGCGTGTACTCGACGGTACCTTCGATGAACCAGGTGTTTCCTTGATCCGCGGACCACACCTCTTCGATCGTGTGTCGAATCGTCTGAAGGGATGCGAAATATCCGGCGACGAATTTTTCAATGGCGCTTTTGCCTTGAATCATCGCTTGGCTCCCGTACCGGAACCGGGCATCCTCCGTAAGAAACGACGCAAAGGCACGGGCGTCCTTCCGGTCGATGGAATCAAATAACTCGCGAACCCAGGAAGGAACTTCCACGCAGATCCTCTATTGAATAATAACCGGTGTGCGTTCTTCGGGCCGCCGAAGGAAATGCTCTTTCTTGATTTTCTCCTGCAGAAGGAGAAGGCCCTCGGTCAGGGCTTCCGGTCGCGGAGGGCAGCCGGGAACGTAAACGTCCACGGGAATGATCTTATCGACCCCTTTCATCACCGAATACGCGAGCGAAAAGAGGCCGCCGCATGTGGCGCAGCTTCCCATCGACAAAACGTACTTCGGCTCCGGCATCTGTTCGTACAAAAGCTTTAGACGCACGCCCATTTTGTACGTCAGTGTGCCGGCCACGATCATGAGGTCCGATTGGCGTGGCGTGGCCCGAGGAACGGATCCAAACCGGTCGATATCGGCCCGCGGGCCGCCGGTTTGCATCAGTTCAATGGCGCAACAGGCGAGGCCGAAAAGCAGATACCACTGCGAGCTGGCGCGGGACCAGTTGATCACTTCGTCCACACGCGTGGTAAAAAAATTACCGTCGATTTCTTGATGCAAGCTTTTCATCGGGGCGCCGTTTTCTCCTATAACTATAATACGAAATCACGCAAGTCCGGGCCCGTCAACGGACCAAGACCAACGACCTGGTTTTACTCCCTTTTCTGCGCTCTCCGTCCTCGCCGACCAACGGAACGCGCGGGCGATCGTCGCGATGAATCATCCGAAGAAAATTCTCCTCCAACTCATTTTCGAGATCATGAATTTGCCACGGTTCCAAACCCGGGACGTCGATTTTGCCTCCCGCGATCAGGCCGTGACCGCCGCCGCTCCCTTTTCCGCGCACCAGTCGCTTCATCAATGAGCCGGCATTCTTCCGGATATTCGTCGTCCGCATGGAAAGAACGACCGCGTCTTTGTACTGGCCGACGCAGAAGGCCCAAACCATTCCCTGCATTCGAAGCATCAGATCGGCGACCTCGGGAATGATATCGGGTGTGTCGACTTCGCCCAGACGGGTGACCAGGGCGTTTCCAACGATCTGGGCGTTTTCAATGGCGTCTTGAATCCAGGAATAATAGCTCTGCGGAACGCGTGAATTAACAATCTTTCCCAGAAGTTTCTTGTTCGCGAGGGGAAAAAGCTTCATGTAACACTCGGTGTCGATCTGGTACGCCTCCCTTCCCAAGTCCTGCGTTTCGGACTTAATTCCGTAGAGAAGCGCTGTCGCGAGATTCCGGTCGATCTGAATTCCCAGCTTGAAAAGGTATTCCGCCAGAATCGACGCCGTCGCGCCGTACCCTTCACGAACATCGGCGAAGGGCACCTTTCGGGTCGGCGCGATCATCGGATGGTGATCGATGACCAGGTCCGGGATCCTTCGGGGAGGGAGAGAATTGTTTCCGGTCCCCGGCTGAGTGTCGACGAGAGCGATATGGTTGTAATCCTCGATACGGACCCGGTCGATGGGGCGGAGATTCATCCGGAGGTATTTCACCATATGGGCGTTTTCCGTCCGGCCGATAATTCCACCGTACGCCACCGTGGTGCTCGCCTGTCCGATAAAAGACGCGATCTCCCTCAACGCCGCGGCGCTGGAAATCGAATCTGGATCGGGGTGGTCGTGGGTAAGAATCAAAAACGATTCACCCTGGCGGAATTGATCAAAAAATCGCTGTAAGACCGATTCCTGGGATTTTGTCTCGTCCGGCATTTATTTAATAATACTAAATAGTTAGGGTGTAATATTAAGAAAACCGTTCCTCTTTCCAAGAATCGGCGTCGTTGTGATACCCCCGAATTTCCCAATAGCCTAACTTGTCCTTGGGTAGGAATTCAATCTCCACCACCCATTTGCAACTTTTCCAACCGTAGAGTTTTGGCACGATGAGTCGCATGGGTCCCCCGTGGTCCGGCTCTAAAGGTTTTCCGTTCCAATGCGTCGCCAGAAGTACGCCAACCCGTGCGCAAGCTTCTCGGGGGAGGGACGTGTCGTAACCTTGGTGATCGGCAAATCGAACGAACTTCGCATCTGGGTTCGGGCGGATAATTTTAGCGAATTCCGTAAAGGGCGTCCCTCTCCACCGGTTGTCAAAATTGGACCAGCGGGTGACACAGTGAAAATCGCTCATCGTCTCCGTTCTTGGCCAGGCCAGAAATTCCTCCCACGAGACATTCCGCGGGTTCTCCACAGGTCCATGCACTTTGAGGCGCCACTTCTTGGGATCGAATTCCAGCGGGGAACCTTCGTGGAGCACCGGCCACTTTTCCGAATACGTCTGACCCGGCGGCAGACGTTTTTTCAAATGATCTGGGACTTTTTCAGGCATGAAAGTTCGCTTAACTACGCGATATTGTATATGTTTTCACCACGTTGCAAGCCCTGATCCTCACACTCCTGATCTTGGCGAGCCTGGCGGGCTTCCTTCTACCACTGTTCAAGATCGTTCAACTGATGAAGAGGGCCAAAGGAACGCTGTTCCTTCAGCCGGTCGGTCCCCGTATCGGACGTTTTATCTCGGAGGTTCTCTTTCAGTCGAAGGTGATCCGAGAACGCCCCCTCCCCGGCTTTTTGCACGCCCTGGTCTATTGGGGATTCCTCGCGTTCGGGCTGGAAACCGTGGATCACTTTGCCAGAGGATACGGGACAACCTTTCTTGGAACCGGGGCTTTCCATCAAGCGTTTTCTACGTTTGTAGCTTTTTTCGCGTTTCTGGTCCTGATCGGAATCCTGGGCCTTACGTACCGTCGCTTCGTTTTGCGACCCAAGACTCTTGGAAAATTTTCTCCCACCTCGTTGACGGTATCTGCGTTCATTTCGATCCTGATGGTCACGTACCTCGCGAAATATTTTGGATGGGTGGAGGAAGGTACCTGGGCGGGTCAGGTGAACTGGTGGCTTCATGCCCTCGTCATTCTCGCGTTTCTGGTCCTGATTCCGCAAAGCAAACACCTTCATCTCGTCTTATCTCCGGTTACAACGTTCCTAAAAGACCTGAAAATCGCTCGGATCCGGCCGCTCGATTTCGAAAAGGAGGAACTCGGCGCCGAAAAACTCTTGGATCTTCACCCGCACACGGTTCTCGGCGCGTATTCCTGCGTCGAATGCGGCCGATGCAAGGACCACTGCCCGGCCAACAGCACGGGAAAGGTTCTCGATCCGAAACAGTTCATTCTCGACCTCCGCAGGGGATACGAAACCGAGCCCGGCGGCCCGGCGGTGGGGGAGTTCGTGAATTCGGAAGCGATCTGGCAGTGCACGACATGCGGAGCCTGCACGACACAATGTCCGGTGGGGATTGAACATCTCATCCCGATGATCGAACTGCGGCGCGGAAGCGTGATGTCGGCGGGAAAATTCCCGGCCCCGATGGCGAATCTTTTCAAGGGACTCGAAACCACCGGAAATCCTTGGTCCTACGATCCAGGAAGCGCGGAGCCATTTTTGAACAAAAACGAGGTTCCCACGTACGGCGGCCAGGAAGTTCTCTACTGGATGGGATGTATGGCGCGTTACGACGCTCAATATCAAAAGACGTCGAAGGCGTTCATGGGACTCTTACGACAGAGTGGCGTTTCGTGGGGCGTATTGCGGAACGAGACCTGTACCGGCGATGCCGCCCGGCGCGCCGGGAACGAGTTTCTTTTTCAGCAACAAGCTCGGCAGAACATCGCTACGCTCAATGGAGCGAAGCCGAAGACGATCGTCTCCACGTGCCCCCACTGCATTTGGACAATCGAAGAATACAAGGACATGGGCCTGGATTCCTCGATTAGGGTCGTTCATCACACCGAGTTTTTGCGACCGTTTGTCGAGAACGGAAAAATTAAGAGCCGAGACGAGACCAAAAAGCTGGTTTACCACGACCCCTGCTATTTGAGCCGTTACACCGATGCCGGCGGCGTATCCAATCCCCGCGCCGTTTTGGATCACGTGTCAAAAGACCGCGTGGAACCGACCCGGTCGGGCAGCCGCTCGTTTTGCTGCGGTGCCGGAGGCGCCATGCTCTTTACGGAGGAAAAGCAGGGGAAACGGGTCAACCACGAACGCGCGGATGAGCTGTTGGCGACCGGAGCCGAGGTCATTGCCACAGGCTGTCCGTTTTGCCGGCTGATGATCACCGACGCAGTGCGCGATCGCGGAAAGGACAACGTCAAGGTGGCCGACATCGCGGAGATTCTGGGCTGACGAGCGCGGGAGGCACGATTTCCACCATTGAATCGGCATGGTAAAATAACCGGGTTCTTGCAGGCAGTCGGCAGCCCGCCTGCGAAATTTGGCAAAGCAGGGATTAACATCCATATTACCGCCGCATTATGAAAGACGGACTCTCCAAAGAAGATCTCTTTAGCCCCGGCCTCGAAGGGATTCCGGCGTGCCATTCGAAAGTCTGCTTCATCGACGGAACGGCCGGTATTTTGGAGTATCGCGACGTCCGAATCGAGGAATTGGCGGAACACTCGACGTTCGAAGAGACCAGTTATCTGTTGTTGAAAGGAAAGTTTCCGAAGGCAGATGAAATGAATCAGTTCGACTGGGATCTTCGCCGGCACCGGCGGCTGAAATTCAAACTCGCCGATATCATCAAATGCCTGCCCGAAGACGGTCACCCGATGGGTGCGCTGCAGACGGCGATCGCTGCACTGGGCGTATTTCATCCGATGAAAAATGTCGCCGATCCCGAGGAGAATTATCATGCGATGCTTCGCCTGATCGCGAAAATCCCCACGATTATCGCCACGTATCATCGCGTGCGGAACAATCTCGAGCCGATGATCCCGAAAGACGAATTAAATCATGCGGCGAATTTTCTCTACATGCTCACCGGCCAAGAGCCGCGGGAACGCGACGCGAAGATGATGGATATCTGTCTAATTCTGCATGCCGAGCACGGCCTCAATGCCTCGACATTTTCGGGCCGCGTGACCGGATCCACGCTCGCCGATCCTTTCGCCGTCATCGCGGCGGCGATCGGCACACTTTCCGGCCCGTTGCACGGCGGCGCCAACGAAGAGGTGATCGACATGTTCCGTCAAATCGGTTCGGCCGACCGTGTCCGTCCCTACATCGAAGAGCGGATCGCTAAAAAAGAAAAGATCATGGGGCTCGGCCACCGTGTGTACAAGACCAAGGATCCCCGCGCGATAATTCTGCAAAAACTGGCGCGGCAGCTCTTTGCGGACAAGCAGGACGATCCCTTGATGGCGGTGGCGGAGGAGGTTGAGAAAGTCGCCCTCGAAAAATTGTCCGCGAAGGGGATCTATCCGAACGTCGATTTCTATTCCGGAATCGTCTACAACCAGCTCGCTATTCCCGGCGATCTCAACACCTGTTTGTTCGCCATGGCGCGGATTTCCGGATGGCTGGCTCACTGGCTGGAGCAGCTGGACGGCAATCGTCTCTACCGCCCCACGCAGATCTACGAGGGGAGCCACCAAAAGCCGTACCCTCCGATCGATCAGCGTTAATCGGCAGGGCTCGCGCAACGGCATATTGACATGTATACGTATATGTATACAATGTATAAATGAAGGCCCGCGATCTCAAGAGGCTGCTGAGATTACGGGGATGGTGGGACACGGGTCGCGGGTCCAAGCACGAAAAATGGACCAACGGAATTCATACGATCGCCGTGCCTCGGCATAAGGGAGTTGCGGAAGGAACCGCTCGGGCGATTCTGAAGGAAGCCGATGAGTATGGCCAAAAGGAGGAAGAGTCATGACGTTTGAAGGACGTATTTATCCCCCCGAGAAAGGGGAACGTTATTGGGAAGTAAAGATTCCGGACCTTGGGGTCTTCACGCAGGGGAAATCGGAAAAGGATGCCTACGCGATGGCGGTAGATGCCGTAGAAACAGTGGTGGATCAAAAAGGCTTTCGCGTCGAGATCCGGCCCTTTGGGGATGGTCGCTTCTTGCTTTTGGCCAAGCATCCCGCGCCTCTGATCGGAAGATGGCTGCAACGTCTTAGAACGGAAAAGGGATTAACCGTGCGACAAGCAGCCAGACGAATGGGCTCCGTTTCACCTGAAGCCTGGTCGCGATATGAATCTGGCCGGGCTTCGCCAACGATCGACAAACTCACTCAACTGCTTCGTGCCGTTGCACCGGAGGCTCAGTTCACTTGGAAGCGGTTGCGGTTAGCCTAAAACACCCGATTTCGAGTTACAAGCGCGCCTGCCGATATCTCTCGCCAACATGATGATCGAATGCGGTCAACTGTTCTGTTTTTTGAAAACCCCGCACCTGCGCACCACAATTATAGCAAACGAGAACATTGGGCAGCGTTAGGTAGAGGACAACATCGACCAGAGCCAGAGCGAAGAGAACGCCCATTCCAAGGATCCATTCCAATAAAAGTAAATAAAACGCGAACGCCAAGAAAACAATCAAAATGCCCAGCAACAGTTTCTTCGGAACATCTTTCTGAATAAAAGCGTCAAGCGATCCGCACGACGGGCATTCCTCCCACTCCCCTTTTTGAGCAAGAGACTCGGCCATCCGGTACGTCACCGTGTGACCCCTCTTGCATAAAAGCACACCTAAAAGAGGCGTGGTGTCGCTGATCTCGATCCAAGGAAGAACGGATTTGCACTCGCGGCAGTTGAATCGAATCCACATGTCAGGCCGGCAAAATCGTGATGGAGCTTACGTAGAGCGCCGTCCCCTCGCCCACTAATACCATCGCCAAAAGAGCGAAAAGGATTCCCGTCGTGGATTGAGTCGATCGGATCTTCGTCGTTTCCCAAGCCATATAGGCGAGCAACAACGGCCCCAAAATCCCAAACAGGACGCGCATCGTGGAGACCGAGACGATGAAAATCGGATCGACGCGTACCTGCGGGAGAATCCACGTGGCGAGATCCGCGTTTCCTCGGTAGAGAATCACGGTCGCCGCCAGTAGAAGCGTTGTTCTTACGATCAAGAGCAGCGCCAGCCAGGACGTGGTGCGGCGCAGTGGCCGGATCGAAAGCTGCGACGCGGAGAGATACCAGTGACCGACGTTCATCGCGACCACCGCCGCGCCCATAATAAGGCCGCCGAGGAACATTGATGTAGCGTCCCCCAGGGTGTGCCATCGAATCGGCGTATGTTGTCGCAACGGTCCAAAGATGAACAAAGCGCCCAAAACAACTGCAATCCCCAATAGAGCCCGTTCGATTCCCCGGGGAAGCGACACGACCGTCGCCGAATAGACGGCGAGTAAAAGTGAAAAAAGAATCAAAACGACAAAGGACATTCGATCCGCGCCGATCCATTGGGTGAGCAACGCCGAAGCGATTCCGAGAACCGCCGCGATTAATCCGTTCAGACGAAAGAACTTGGGTTCAACATCTTCGGGGCGGACAATGAGCATCGCACCGACGACACCGATCGCTACTTGAGCGCAAAGATGCGACGCCAACCCTCCCAGAGGAAGGATCTCCATTACAACCTCCGCTCCGGAAGCCTCACGACGACATCCCCCAGGACGGCGGCCTGACAGGAGAGGCGCGCGGAGGGAGCCAGGTTCTGCCGGCGAAGGTGCGATGCTTCCACTTCGTGGACGGGCGATAGGTTCTCGGTCCCCTGTTCAACGATGACATAGCAGATGCCGCAAACGCACTTGCTGTCGCAATCGTACGGAATTCCCACGAGGTGCTCTTTGGACACGTCTAGAAGCGTTCGGCCTCGGCGAACATCAATGCTCCGGTTGCCGGGAAGAAAGGTAATTTTAGCGGTGGTTACGGACACTAAATCACTGGATCGGCGTCCGCCCCGCAAACCCTTGATCGTAACTGTGGAAAAACGAAATACTCTCTTCGTTGTACCGCCAGCAGAAGAATCCGTTGCCCGAATCGAAGTCGACGAGCCAGAGCCCCTTCGGCACAGCGCCCAATCGAGTGATGTGCGTAGCCCACCGGTCAATTTTTTTCTGAAGTTCCCGGCTCAACTGCTCGCGCTCGTCTTCGTCCAAATTGGGGGGTTCGAGGGCGTGAATCAGGGACGCCGTTTCCCGGACCGCCTGATTCGTCAGTTCCTGAACTTGCGGCAGCGCTGCCCGGGCTTCGTTCAGCGTAAACCGTTTCGGCCGGTTCAAATAAAGGACTTTGGCATTTTCAACATCATTCATGGTCGCATCGTCTCGATCGTCTGGTAATCCTCGAGCAAGAGCTGTTTTTTGAACACGACGCTCTCCCTCGACCCGGACGACATCACATGTACATTTGAAAGCCGTATCGCGTCAACCGGGCAGGCTTCCTCGCACATCCCGCACAAAATACAACGACCCATGTCGATCACAAACTCCGCCGGAACTCGCTCCCGCTTGTCCTGATCCGAATACTCCCCGATATTGATCGTGATCGCGATGGGCGGACAGACCACTTCGCACAATTTGCACGCCACGCACTTCTCGATTCCGTTCTCCCCCATGATCAGTTCTGGATAGCCGCGGTATAGAGGTGGATAGGTCCATTTTTCTTCCGGAAATTGAAGCGTCACCTTTTTTTTGAACAGGTGCCGAAGCGTGATTCCGAGTCCCTTCACGATCGCGGGAATGTACAGGCGATCCCACCAACCGAGGCGGGGACGAGGCGCGACGACTACCGCCATACGGCTCTTTCATAATGGGCGTACGTTCGGGTCGACTCCGGAATCTCCGTCACTTTCTTCGGGTATCCGGTCAAATCCTGGGCCAGATCCTCGTACACGGCCCCAGCCTCTTTGGGCGTGGCCGCGCCCAACAAAGCACTCAAAGCCGAAAGAAACGTTAACGGCTCATATCCCGGCGCGATCCTGCGGGTCGACCGGCGAAGTCTCTGAACGCGGCCGAACGTGTTGGTATAGGTGCCGCGCTTCTCATAGAAGGTATCGAGTGGAAGAATCCATTTTGCTTCGGGATGAGCCTCTCCCGAGCGCGTCACCCACTGACCGAACAGGCGCATCCCCCGGGCGTATTCATCGAAAATCGGCGTCGATGGCGTCCGACCCATCCATAGCAACCCTTGGACTTTTCCCCGCTGGATCTCCTCTTCGAGATCCGAGAAAGGCCGAACGCGATCGCTCCACTGGTCGAGCATTCCGTGTGCATTCGAAGCACTCAGAAGCAGAGCTACGGAGATGCGCCGCGGGCTCCTTTGGGCGGCTGACGACAGCCACTTCTTCACCGCCGCGATATTCGGATCCGATAAAACGTGTTCCGACAAGAAAACGAATAGCGGTTGATCCGTGGATAGGATCGGCCAGACGATCTCCTCCGCCTTGTTTTTTGCCGGTACCGTTTCGCCTTTTTCTATTCGATCGAGAGCGTGGAATACGCGTTCCAGGCGCTCCCCTTCCGCCGTCAGATGCCCCGCTTCAATATCGTCGAATCCCATGTTCTCTCCGCCGATCGTGACCATTTGGGTCCGGTGGAAATGAACCTGCCTTCGGAGGCGCAAGACCAAGACGGGATGGTCGTTCTCCAGACGTTCCCCCAGAATCAAAACGGTCGGAGCGCGATCCAGCGAGGCGGGAAAATCGGCGCGAACGGAACTCTTTCGAAGTGTCTCCCAGATCTCGATTCCGCCTCTCGACACCGGGGCGAAAACACGGCCGTTCAAAGCCGCCTTGGCCAGCGATTTCACTTGATAAAATTCCTCGTTCGTCACGGATGAATCCACGATCCACGCCAGAGATCCTTCCGGGACACGGCGGATTTCCTGCGCCAAAAGACGCGCCGTTTCTTCAACGGTCTGCGGCGCGCTGCCGTTGCCCGGGATAAGCGGCTGTTGAAGGCGTTCACCACCGACCAGAGGATCCAAACTGAAACGCCCACGATCGCAGAGCCACCATTCGTTCACGGCCGGTTCGATCCGCGGCGTCATTCGAAAAATCTTGTCTTCCTTGCGCCAGACCTGGGCGCTGCAACCCAAGCTGCACTCCCCGCAGACTGTGTCTACCGTTTTCATTTCCCACGGCCTCGCCTTGAATCGAAACTCCCGGGCCGTCAACGCGCCGACGGGACAAATATCCGCCAGGTTGCCGGTGAATCCGTTCGTGAGCTGCGCGTTTTCCGGAACAAAAATTTCGGAGCCGGCACCGCGGTTGCGAATCTGCAATTCCTCCCGGCCGGTAAAATCGCGCGAGAACCGCACGCAGCGGTTGCAGAGAATACAACGCTCTTTATCCAAAATGATGTGATCTCCGATAATTTGGTGCTTCGGCCGGTGAGTCTTCTGAAACTCAAAACGGCTGGCGAATTGGCCGGAGTCGAGCGTGAAATTTTGAAGCGGACACTCTCCGCCTTTGTCGCAAAACGGGCAGTCGAGCGGGTGATGTAGAAGAAAAAATTCCAGAACTCCTTTGCGGGCCTTTTTCACCGCATCGGATTGGGTATTCACATCGAGACCTTCCTTCACCGGAACGGTGCAGGAGGTCTGCATTTTCGGCATACCCTTGATGTCCACGAGACAGAGACGACAGCTCCCCTCGACCCCGATGCCGGGGTGATAACAGAAATGAGGGATTTCGATCCCGGCGTCGAGGCTCGCCTGAAGCAACGGCGAGCCGGCTTCCGCCTGAACAACTTTGCCGTCGATCTTGAGGTTCACTTTCGGACTCATCGGTCGCATTCCCCCATCACCGGATCGAGACTCGCCACAATCGAGACGACATCGGCGACTTTGTGTCCGGGTAAAACCTCGCCTAAGATTTGAAGATTGGTGAACGACGGGGATTTGATCCGCATTCTCCACGCCCTCGGCCCGCCGTCGGAAACAACGTAAAACCCCAATTCCCCCTTCGGAGCCTCGATCGATTCGTACACATCGCCGACCGGGGGTCGGAAACCGCTTCCGATGATCTTGAAGTGATAGATCAACTCTTCCATCTTGGAATAGACTTTGTCTTTCGTCGGAAGAACGACGCCCGGTACATCGGACGCAATGGGTCCTTCGGGAATATTCTTTACGGCTTGCCGCAGGATCTTGATCGATTCCCGCATTTCGATAATTCGTACCATATATCGATCGTAGGCATCCCCCGTGGTACCGATCGGAACATCAAAATCAAAATCGGCGTACGACAGGTACGGTTTCGCCCTCCGAAGATCGTACGGCACGCCGGAAGCCCGCAGGATCGGCCCCGTGATTCCATAGGTCATGCACTGCTCTTTCGTGATCGTTCCTATCTTCGCCGTTCGATTCACCCAAATCGGATTTCGACTGAGGAGTTGTTCGCATTCGTCGATCACCTTTCCCAACCCATCCAGATAAGTCCTCAGCTCGTTTAACCAACCGTCGGGGAGATCCCGCATCAGGCTTCCGATCCGCGTGTAACTGGTCGTCATCCGCGTGCCCGTCAGTTTTTCCTGCAGGTTGTAGATCAATTCCCGTTGCTGAAACGTGTAAAAGAAAATCGTGATCGCTCCGATATCGATCGCATACGTGCCCAGGCTCAAGAGGTGTGCCGAAAGCCGGGACAACTCGCAACAGATCACGCGGATGGTCTTGTTCCTCGGCGTGAGTTCGATCCCCATGAGTTTTTCAATGGCCATCGCGTACGCGACGTTGTTCGAAAGCGGCGCCAGATAGTCGAGCCGGTCGGTGTAGGGGATGTATTGATGGTACGTCTTGTGCTCGCCGAGTTTTTCGTAACCTCGATGCAGATAGCCGACGTGAGGATACGCGGCGACGATGTCTTCGCCGTCGATCTCCAACACCAACCGCAAAACCCCGTGCGTACTTGGGTGTTGCGGCCCCATATTCATGATCATCGTTTTTTCTCGCGTCGGTTCCTCGTTCGTCGGAACCGGCGGAAGATTAACCTTCGCCTCGTACGTAGTGGCTCTGGAAGTCGGGTTGATTTTCTTGGTAGCCTGCGCTTTCTTTTGAACCTGCATGATCGCCCAGATCAGACCTTCGGGGCGGGGCGGGCAACCGGGAACGTAGACATCCACCGGAATCACCTGATCGAGCCCCTGCACAACGGGATAGCTGTCGAACATTCCGCCGGTGATGAGACAAGCGCCCATCGCAATCACCCACTTCGGCTCGGGCATCTGGTCGTAAACCCGCCGGACGACCGGGGCCATCTTGTTCGTCAACGTCCCGGACACAATCATGAGATCCGCCTGCCGGGGTGAAAAACGGAACGCCTCCGCGCCAAAACGAGCGACGTCGAACCGGGAACCGACGATCGCCATCATCTCGATCGCGCAACAGGAAATCCCCATCGGCATCGGCCAAAGACTGTTTTTCCGGGCCCAATTGACGGCGTCCGCCAGCTTCGTGGTCACGAGATCGACGCCGCCGGCACTGTGGTTCTCGACGGTCGCCGGTTTCGGGGAATACGTAGGAAGTGGCTGGCTCACTTGCGCCCCTTTTTACTTGAAGGGAGGTATGTCGACAACTCCTTGGCATCAAAGGGAAAACCGTGCCCCGGATGAATTTTTCCGGATGGACCGATCCGACGAATCAACTTCCGTAGACTCTCCTCCCAAAGTACAGCGTCGTGCGGCGAACGTTCGCAAAGATCGCCGACAAACCATTGGGATTCAATATGAAAGGAAATATCTCCAATGGAATGTCCTGGAGTTTCAAGAACTTCAATTACAATATCTCCGAACGACATTACGTCTTTATCTTTCAAGAGCGATTCCACGAGCGGCGCCTTAACACCACAAAGACCCGATTGCTCAGCTAAAGAAGGTAACTGTTGAAGCGCCGGAAGTTCGGCAACATGGGCGCCGATCTTGCAGCCGAGCCGAACAGCCGCTTCCTGGGCTCGAGCGGCATGGCGAAGATGGCCGTGCGTTAAGAGGATTGCCCGAACGCCGAGCGAATCTTGCTTTACACGAGCCAAAATCGATTCGAGGTCGCTGGCGGGATCGATCAAAATCGCCTCTTTCCTACCGGAAGCGGATACCAAATAGGTTCGAGCCGCATCCTTCGAACCAAACGATTCAACGATGATCATTCGGCTAACCCTGCCCGCCATTGGCGCAGCTTTCAAGTTGATCCGAGAAGAGATATGAGAACCCCATGGCGACTTCATTTGCTCCCGAGCCAATTCGAAAGCAGGTTGTGGAGGCTTTTTCCGATGCGGAGGCACCGGCTTACGCCCAATTCGGCACGACCGATGCCGAGGGGAATTCCCAGATCCGGACCGTCCACTTTCATTATCTTTCCGAACTTGACGTTCTTGCATTCAATGCCCACGTCCGTTCACCGAAATGGGCCCACCTCAAAGCAAATCCGAAAGCGTCAGGCTGCTATTTCGATACGAAAAGGTTGATCCAATTTCGGTTCGAAGCCGAAGCCTGCTGTTTCGCGGACGGCGGCGGGCACGATCCGCTTCTCGATTCGATGTGGGCCAAAATCCGGCCCGACGTCCGCGCTGCCTATTGGGAGGATCAAAGCTCGTCCTCGTTTGACGTCGATCGACGGTGTTCCACGCTGGGAGTCATCGTGCTCCAACCGACGCTTTGGGACATCTGCACGATCGCCATGGAAGATTACCGAAAGGGAAGGCGCGTTCTTTACCGAAATCGCAAAGGCGTCTGGAGCGAGGAAAGAGTCTCGCTTCTCCACGGCGAAGCGCCCCCAAGCCGATAGCGGCCGCACCCGGGGAACCCTGGCCCCTCCGGGGGTGGAATTTTAGGGGCGTTTTCGGGTAATGTTTATGAACAACGAATACGACTATGAAGTCCTCCCGCAGAAAGCACCCCCGAGTCAACGCAGAACTTACCGCTCAAGCCAAGCCTAATCGTCGGAATATGTTTGAAGGAAGGGTATTAAACTTAAGCGAAGGAGGCGCATTTTTAGCCACAGCTGAAAAACTGGCCGTGGGAAATGGGGTCATCCTAAACTTCACGTTGAACATAACCGGCCGCCAAAGGTCCTGCATGGTTGAAGGAAGAATTGTGTGGGCAAACACCGATCCATCCCGGGGCACGGT
This sequence comes from Bdellovibrionota bacterium, assembly GCA_035292885.1. NCBI lineage: Bacteria > Pseudomonadati > Bdellovibrionota > Bdellovibrionota bacterium. The sequence goes on from DATDPG010000164.1 coordinate 44,687, forward strand.
AGGAACAGGCATTCGTTTTGACCGTCTCTCCCCGGCAATGGTTCGATTCATACGCGACTATGTGAAGGCAGAACTCAAAGGGGAGGTAAACGCTGAAGGCACGACCACGGACTCCCAAAGCACTAAACCTCCTGTGCGAGGGCAATTGCGGGGTTGATATCTGATGACGGAGACGAACGGCTATTTCTTCAGCTTGTCGTACGAATAAGCGCCGCGCCTGGATTTGCGGCCGGGGCGCCCGTCGGCAACACGCTTCTCCAAGAATCGGCTGGGGCGAAACCGGTCCCCTCCCTTTGTGAAGAAAGTCTTTCGGCGGTTCGTGCGTTGGACGGCTTGGACCGCTTTGTTGTTCGCCGGGCTCGCGGCCATTCTTGTTTCTGCGTTTTATGCCTATCGAGGAGTCGAAGAACACCGATTCGAGGGGCGAATCTGGAAGCCCTGCGGAGCGACTCTTAAGGAAGCGCTCCGGTGCTTGAAAGAGGCCGAGGCCGGTTTCCACCAAGAAGACACCCTTGTCATCGCGCAAAAAATCCTGGCGGAGTTTGGCGACGAGCTTCCGGCTTCATCGAGAGCCGCCCTGTGGTACAAGATCGGATCCGTCCACAACAATCAGTCCCATTTTAAGCCGGCCGTCCGAGCCTTTCAGAAGTCGATCGATCTTTCGAAAAGCTCCGGAGCTTCCCTTCGGAAAGAGGCGACGTACCGCCTCTGCGCCGCCCTGGCCTCGATGGACCGAGTCCGAGAAGCGGTGGCCTGTTATGAAGATGCCTACGAACAATACAAGTTGAAACGATTCCTCAAGGATGCGGAAGACCTTAAAGCTGGCCTCCGTCACCCTTCCGACGCGCCGGAGATAAACGTGACGCTCCGGTTCGCGAGATCCGTGGGAAGGGGAAAGTCTCTGATCGTTCGCGGAAGTTGGAACCAGAGGGGCGAGCACGACGCAGTGACCGGGTGGGCCCCCCTCCCGATGACAAAGGCCGACGACATGGATGACGAAACGTGGACGCGTGAAATCCGTCTGCGGACGGATTCGGATCTCCCTTACGTTGCGGTCGTCAGCGAGCAGGATTCTCTCCGGGCGTTTTCCTCGCGCCCGGTCGGGATCGCCACGTTTCACGCCTCCGCCGCCGCAAACCGTCGAATCGATGTCAGGCCTTATGTTTCCGGGGACCGCCGCAACGCGGATCGGCCGGCCGCAAAGAGCGACGGCCGCCGGCGGATCGTGGTTCTTTGGCCGGATTCCGGTACGTGGCTCCATTTTATGACGCTCGTTCATTCCGATCAGGCGCCGAACACCAAAGCCTTAATGGAGTCCGGCGCATTCGGAATCCTCGACTCCGATCCGCCCATCACGAGCGTGGCTACGGAAAAGCTCACGCATTTTTCCACCACGGAGTGGAGTCTCCGGAAATGGGCGCGCCTCGGCCTACTTCAGCTCAAAGGGATTGAAATGCTCGAGTCTTTTGTCCCCGATGTTTTGCTTGAAACGCTCCTCCCCACGGGCCAGATTGCGATTTGGGATCACCTCAAGCGGCACGGGCGGTCTTCGTTAAACCTCATCTTCTCGGACCCCTATGCGTACGCCCACGACGAGGCGAGAGCGGCGGATTTGATGGCGCACGGCCTCGGTCCGATCGAACTCTATGAGAAGCGCGCGGAGGCCGCGTTTCCTGATTTCTTTGTCCGATATTTTCACTTCGACGGAGATGCGAAGAAGCTTCGGAGGAAATTCGTTGAAACCCAATGGAAAGCGATGCACGCGCGCCGGCTGTTGGCGGAGGAAGCTATAAAAACGCGAGCGTTCGATCTGGTGATCGTACGGTACGCGAGTTTCGATCTCATCCATCATTACGGGTCGGTGCTCACGTCTTCCCAAGACACCTTCTTGGAAGACCTTCACGGGTTTTACCGTTATGCGGACGACAGCATCGGCACCCTCCGAAAACTCATGGATGCCGACGACATCTTCATCCTCTTGAGCGACCACGGGAGTCGCGACATGGTCCGCCACCACCGCGATTCTGTTTTCGCCGCCGCGGGGGACGGAATCCCCCGCAACCGCTATCTCGGGCGATCGGATATCCGTGTGTTTCCCGGATGGGTCGTCGCTCTCCTCGGCGCGCCCGCGGCGGAACATGCCGTTTTCCCGCATGACCCGGCCCTCCCGACCCCGGTGCCGTCAAAAACGAATTCTCCTCCGGGCATCCGCTAACGGCAGTTTCCAAAATACCCGACCGTGTTTACGTTCGATCAGGTGTCCCGGCAACTCCCCCGCTTACGGAACCACGCGATAAATCAGAACAGCGAACGGCTATTTCTTTAGCTTGTCGTAAGAATAAACGCCGCGTCCCGTTTTCCGGCCGAGGCGGCCTTCGGAGACGTACTTTTCAAGTACCGGGCTCGGGCGGAAACGGTCCCCGAGAGTCTTGTGAAGGTATTTAAGGGTCGTCAATCGTACGTCGAGGCCGACGAGGTCGACCATTTCAAACGGTCCCATCGGATGATTGAGACCGAGTTTGATCGCCTTATCGATATCCTCGGGCGAGGCGATCTCTTCCTCCAGCATCCGGAAGGCCTCATTTCCGATCAGGGCGTTCATTCGTGACGTGACGAATCCGGGAGATTCTTTCACGACCACGGTCTCCTTTCCCATCGCCCGAGACACTCGCCTTGCCGTTTCAATCGTCTCCTCACTCGTCGCCTCGCACGTCACGATTTCAATGAGTTTCATCTTGTGAACCGGATTGAAGAAGTGCATTCCGATGAAACGATCCGGCCGCCCGGAGGCGGCGGCCATCTCGCCGACCGGTAATGCGGAAGTATTGGTGGCAAGAATCGCCGATTTCGGGGCGAGGGAATTCAGGCGCTCGAAGAGGTCGCGCTTCATCGTGAGATCCTCCGGAATCGCCTCGATCGCCAGATCCGCACTTCGGGCGGAAGCCTCGAAGTCGGTGACAAAAACCAAATTGCCCACAGCGCTTTTCATTCCTTCCGCCGTTACTTTTCCGACTTCGACCCCCTTTTTCAGGTTCTCTTCAATATTCGCTTTGGCCTGGGCCAGAATTTCTTCCGAAACGTCCTGAACGGTGGTGGCAAAACCACCCAACGCCGAAACATGAGCGATCCCCCGGCCCATCGTTCCGGCGCCGACTACGAGAACATTCTTGACCGGATTCGCCGTCATGTCCGGCTGCTGGCGGAGGGAGTCAAGACGACTTTGCCGAACTGTTTCCGGTCTTCCAGCAACTTATGAGCGACTTTTACATCCTTGAGCGTCAACACGCGATCCACGACCGGATGAAGTTTTTTCTCCGGAAAGTACTTGAGAACTTCCAAAAGCTCCGCTTTCGACCCGACGTACGAACCCAAGACGGAAAGGTGGCGGGAAAATATGTAGCGGAGATCGAGCTTCACGATGGGGCCGGTGGTGGCACCGCAGGTGACCAAGCGGCCTGCTCGCGCCAGCGACAGAATGCTTTTCTCCCACGTGGCGGGACCCACATGCTCGATCACGACCTCCACGCCTTTCTTGTCCGTCAATTTCATCACTTCGGCGTGAAAATCTTTCTTCACGTAATTGACGGTGTCGTCGGCGCCCAAATCCTGGGCCTTTGCGAGTTTCTCTTCCGTGCTCGCCGTGGCGATGACGCGCGCTCCGAAGAGTTTCGCGATTTGGATCGCCGCGATTCCGACTCCGGACCCCGCCGCCAAGACCAACACATCCTCCCCCGGCTGAACTTTCGCCCGCGCCACAAGCATGTGCCAGGCGGTCAGAAACACGAGGGGGATACTCGCGCCTTCGACGAAATTGATCCCTTGAGGCATCGGGATCACGTTCGTGGACGGAACTTTCACGTATTCGGCGCAGCCGCCGTCCCGTTTGAACCCCAGGAGCGTGTAGTCGGGGCACATGTTGTCGTTCCCCGCGAGACAATATTTGCATTCTCCGCAGCTGACTCCGGGGGAGAGAAGAACTTTGTCCCCCTTTTTGATTCCACTGACCATGTCCCCTGTTTCATGCACTACTCCTGAAATGTCGGTGCCGGGAATCACGGGCAGCGGAATTTTAATTCCAGCAATGCCCTGCCGGGTCCAAAGGTCGAGATAATTGAGCGCACACGCCTTTACGGCAACCAAGACCTCGTTCGGTTGAATCTTGGGGTCGGGAACAGACTCGTACGTCAGGCGTTCCAACCCGCCATGTTTATGAATTCGAACCGCCTTCACGTCGCGGAATCTACCGGATGTTCCGCGTTTTACTAAGGAAGAACTTTTCGGGCGTTTTCGACCAGCATTTTTTGTTTGGCCTCTTCCGAAAGCGGAAGGGACTCGAACACCGCAAGATTCTCCGCCATATCGGGGACGCCGGGACCCGGCCAGTCCGTGCCGTAGAGAACCTTGTCCGCGATCTCCTCCAGGCGTGGGAAATAGGAGAGCAGCGACTTCGGAGGTATGCCGGAAATGTCCATGAAGAAATTGGGGTGTCGCCGGACCAGAAAGAAACAGGTGTTCATCCAAAGCGGCCGGCCGCCGTGGGCCAGCACCACGCGGAGGTTCGGAAAATCAACGCCGATGTCGTCGCAGGTCATGGGATCTCCATACTTGTTCCTCGCGCCCGGGAAAATCGACGTCCCGGTATGGATCATGACCGGAACGCGATATTCTTCCGCCTTCCGGTAGATCACTCCAAGAGCGTGAAGACCGCCGCGGTATTCGTTCGGGAACACCAGCTGATGCGGCGGATGGATTTTGATCATCCGGATTCCCAGATCACCGCAAAGTTTGTCCATCAGATCTTGCGGGGCCGGGGAAAGGCGCGGGTGCACCGAGCCGACAGCCAAGAGCCGCGCCGGAGAGACCGAACAGAACTTTGAAACCCACGAATTCACGTCGTCGGTGAATCCCATGATGTCGGGACTCACGTAATTGACGACGCACACACGATCGATACCGACGCGGTCGATGTGATCGATAAACTCCAGTGGATCTTCTCCGTAGCGGGCGATTAAATCGGCATCGGGTCTCTTTTGCCGCATTTTCTGCAGCGCTTCCGGTTTGAACATGTACCAGGGCTGAACATGCACATGAAAATCGGTAATCCCCTCCCGTCGCCGCACCTGCGCTCCCGAAGCTTTCCGTTTCGGATTTGTCGTCTCTTTTTTCGCTTTCGTCACGCGTGGGAACAGAATAAAACAATCGCCGATGAAAGCCATTCAATATTCGCGGCACGGCGGGCCGGAAGTCCTTGCCTACGTCGATCTTCCGGACCCAGTGCCCGGCCCGGGGCAGGCCGTTGTGCGTCTCAAGGCCGCCGGAATCAATCACATCGACATTCACATCCGCCGAGGCATTCCCGGAATGAAAACTCCCCTCCCCCACATCCCGGGTTGTGACGGCTCCGGGATCGTCGACGCGGTCGGCGCGGGCGTCACGAACGTTGAAGCGGGTCAGCGAGTGACCATCAATCCAGGGACCTCGTGTGGCGTATGCGAGCAGTGCGGCGCCGGAGAAAAGAGCCTATGTCACCGCTACCAAATTCTGGGAGAGCACGGCAACGGCACATATGCCGAAAAAATCGCGATCCCGGCCGTCAATGCTTTGCCGATCCCGGATTCCGTATCCTTTGAAACGGCGGCCGCGGCGCCATTGGCCTATCTAACGGCTTGGAGCATGGTCGTGTCGAAGGCTCGTGTACGAGCGGGAGATGCCGTGCTCGTCATGAGCGCCGGCTCTGGCGTCAGTACGGCGGCCATCCAAATCTGCAAGATGCTGGGCGCGAAGGTCTTTGCCACCGCGAGTACGCCGGAGAAGGCCGACCGGGCCAAAAAGGACCCGGGCGCCGACGTCGTCATCGATTACACGACGACGCCGATCGACAAAGAGATTCGAACCCTGACGGAAAAACGGGGCGTCGACGTCATCATCGACCATGTCGGGGGTGAACAGTGGCTTCCGATGCTTCGTTCTCTTCGGAAGGGTGGAACGCTCGTCACGTGCGGAGCGACGGCCGGTTTCGAGCCGAAAGAAGATCTCCGCCAAATCTTTTTTCGGCAGCTCCGGATTTTGGGCTCGACGATGGGAAACGACGCGGAACTGCATTCAGTCCTGAAACTTGTGTTCGAAGGCCGACTGAAACCAATCATTGATAAGAGTTTCCCCCTTAAACAGGCACCCGAAGCTCATCGCCGAATGGAAGAGCGGAAGTCTTTCGGAAAAATCGTGTTGATCCCGTAGATCCGGTTTCCGCTACCGATACGGATCTGGCGAAAGAGATCTCCTGCGAAGTTCGGCCTTACCGGGATTTGGATTTTCCGGATTGTTTTACGCTGTTCGCGGGCTTGGTTAGTGTCCTGCTGCAGCAAATGGCGGTGGTCACCGTCGTCAATTTTCCGACGTGCGCTTGCACCGAAGCGATCGCATGGTTGATCGCGGTCGTCGTGGCGGCATCAACGCTCCCAATCCGAGAATTCGCGTTTTGCAACGCCGCTATCAGATTGTTGGCCGCCGTCACGGCGGTTCCCGACGTATTCGCAAAGGTTTGTGTGAGATAATTTTCAGATTTGCATTGAACGATCGTGGGATCGTTGAACGTGTCATTTATCTCGTCGCTTACCGCCTCGGAGAGGTCCCCATCCGAATCGGTGTCTTGTTCGCTGTAGTCCGCGATCACGTTGTTTGCCGCATCCAGGGCGTCCTCCGCATACTCGCTTTCGCTGAACTCGCTGTTATGCGTATTGTCCGATTCCAAAAGCGCCAATTCATTTAGGATATCGGTCGACGTAGCCGTGGATTCGCTTATAACATCCGCCGCCTGAAGCGTCAGATCGTCGATGGCGTCCTGAGTGAGGTTCGGACATGGCTCCTGTGCCTGGGCGCCAGAGAGCGTCAACAGAAATCCGACGCTGCACGCGATGGACGCTGCGGATGGTAGGCGTTTTCCTCTAGTCGCTTTCCGATTTTTCGCAAATGGGTTCATCTTTCAATCCTCCGATCTAGATGTTGCAACGACAATATTGGAAAGTATCTTTGCAGCCCGCCTTGCAGGACGCTTTGGCGTCTTTGCATTGCTGTTTGCATGCTTGTTTGGTGTCCTTGCACGTTTGCTTGCAATCCCGCTTGGTTTGTCGGCAGGTCTGTTTGCACTCCCGTTTGTCCTGTCTACACTCCCTCCGGCACTTTCTGCGCTGCGACCCCGTGTACTGATCGCAGTTGGCGTAGCATGTGTCTTTGGTATTTACGCATGAAGTGGAGCAGCTCGCCTTTTGTGTTTCACAGGTTTGAACGCACAGACCTTTCACAGTCTTGCAGTCGCTCTTGCAGGACTGGAACGAGTCTCTGCACCCCGTTCGGCAGGTGTGGCGATTCGGCTTACAACTTTGTTTCTGTTGGCGGTACGCGCGTTTCCGATCTTTTTTGGATACGTACGCTTGAATGCCGGAAAGATCCGATGGGGCCGTTGCCACAGGGCCGGTCCGAGGTCCGATACTTCGTTCCCACATACGAATGAATTTCTCCGATGAATTTTCGATGTTCGTCGTGTCGATTCCGAAATTGTCGAGCTGATGTACCAGATCCGGGAGGAGCCCCTCGTGGCCGAGACCCAGGATATCGAACTCGGTCCCGACGCCGTTAAAGGACCGTTTGCATTCCGCTCGAGCCTGACAGCGGCTTTCTCTCCGGATACCGCTTCCGGAGCAGGGATCGGTTTTTCCATACGTCTCGCAGGCGTCGGTGTTTCCATACCGCGGGCGGGTCTGTGTGATGAAACCGTTAAGGTCCGTGGCGAAAGCGATGTCGACGTTTAATCCGTTGCGCCCCAAGGCATACGCTTGCGCAAATGATTTAGCGGATCCGTGACAGTCGTTCGGAACCAAGGCTGGCTGATAGTGAAGAACTTCTTCATTAGCCGTTCGAAGGCCGAAAATTCCTCCCGTCTCCTTCACAATGTCTACGATGTTCGCGGGTGTCGTTTTCTCTTCCAACTGCTTTTTTGGTGTCATGATCTCGCGGAAGTGACCGTGGGACATGAAGAGGGGGTAATAGTTTCTCGCGACGGAGATGTTATAGATTTCGTTCACAGCGTTCTCGGATACATGGGAGAGATCGATGAGCATCCCGAGATTCATCATCTCGTTGACCAGGGCGACACCGTCCGCCGTAAGGCCCTTTACGTTCTTGCAACTTGAGTCAAGATCAAAACCGAAGGGATATCGATCCGAACAGTCTGTTTCGATGTGACACGTGTCCATGAATTCGCCGATGAAGAAAACGGTGTGATGAGGGGCCGCGCCTGAAAACTGATTGTCGAATTGGTGCACCGGCTGAACCGATCGAACGCCCAGGTCGTAAAAACGACGGAGCTCAGCCATATAGTCGGGCGCGCCTTCGAACAGGCGGGAAGCTTCAATGGCCAGGATGATCGCGAGTTTTCCCTCATGAATGATCCGCCGCGCATCTTGCGGTGTGAGCGCAATCTCGGCCCATGGGTGATTTTGAACAAAGTTGTGCGCCATGTTGATCTCTTGTTCGACGGCGAACATCTCATCGCAGAAGGGGTTGAATAGCGTCGGCGGGTTCAGATTACACAAAAAAGCGTTATCGACGGCTGACATGACCATTAACGAAAGTCCCCGGTCGTGCGCCTGCTTTAACCACCCCTCCCAAACTTGCTGGTGAGCCGAGACATCCCAACGGGGCCAGCCGGTATACGTCGGATAGCCGAACGTTCGCAAAAGGTGAAAGCCTGTGTCTTTCCCCAAAATTTCGGAAAGTACGAAGTCCAGCACGTGGATTAAAATCGTTGTCGCGTGAGCGCACGGATTGAGCGCTGTCAGACGCTCCAAGAACATTCGACCATGGCTAAAACCGTCGCATGGCGCGAGAGCGATATCCTCGGGTCCAGCGGCGTTTCCCCAAAGCCAGTTCCCGCCGAAGGCGAGTTCGGAAAACGTGTGAATGTGCGTATCGGCAAACCCAGGGACCGGACTCAGCGCGGCCGCTTGGTTCGACAGGGGGACGCGAAAGATCAGGTACTCTTTGTGATTAAACCCGGGATAGAATGGAGCCGACGCGTGGCTGGTGTCGTTTCCACTGTTAAACCAAATCCAATGTGCGTTGGATGAAATGGCTGGGACTACTGGAAACGGGCTCTCCACGGGAAAGGTTCCGTTGTTTACGCCCCCGATCGTCGGGATTCGCCATTTGAGATTCGTATCCGCGTCGCCGGCGATCGAGCGAATGTCCGCCGAACCGGGCCCCTGTGAGGGAAACGGCTGGTCAAGATCAATGAGAGAGGGGACCACCTGGACCAATGGGTCCCCGCTCAAAATCATCTTACGGTTGACCTGAATTTGAAACAGGAGGCCCTGCGTGCCGACATCGTCGCCCCAAGCGGTAATGTAAAGGAAAGGATCGTTGGTAACGATGGACGCCGCGGCGGCGCTCCCGGCCGACGCATTTCCGCCGCTGACCGGCGTGATCGATCCATTGGCCGATTGGGTGAACAAGGCGAACGAGTCGAAGCCCATGACTTGAGTCTGAACATTCAGCCCCCCTCCGCCGCCAGGCCCGTTAGGGTTATGCTTCTGGGTGTTGCCAGCGACCGTCGCGGCACGGACGCCGAGACCGTTCGTGAAGGCGAATGCGACGATTAACCATCCAAGAAGGGGTAGAAAAACGCCCACGAGCGGTCTCTTCGGTTGCCGAGGAGGGCGCATCGGCCTCCCATGTCAAACATGACGCTCCTAGTCAAGGTAAACCTCCTAGGAAATTTCAAGAATCCGGCGGTTGTATTGGGGCGAGAATGGGTGTGGCCGAGGAGATCGATGGACTCCGCGATGTCCGAGCGATTTCGGTCAAGGTGCGAAACCACACGCTTTGGATTCGCATCGATATCCGCTTCGAGGGGCGTCTAAAAGTCTTCCTCGATCAGACGTTCGCGTTGAAAGACGCCGCGAAAGCTCATCGCCGAATTGAAGAGCGGAAGTCTTTCGGAAAAATCGTGTTGATCCCGTAGATCCGGTTCCCGCTACCGATACACTTCACTCCGATGGGCGATCTTCACGACGTCCACAACTTTGCGGGCGTCATCGACAGCATAGACGACTCGATAAGGTCCTTGTCTCAGCCGGTATTTTTCCTCGCCTGAAAGCTTCTGCGAGCCGGGCGGCCGGGGATTCAAAGATAAGCCTTCGATTCGCGCGACGATCTGTTGAACAATTTTCTTTGGAAAACCCTCGAGCTCCTTGAGCGCCGATGGCTTGATGGAGAGACTATAATTTTCCACTCGAGCGCAGTCTCTTCAACGCATCTTCAAACGGGAGGCTCTTCTCTTTTTTGCGCTCGTCGAACGAGGCCAGATCCTCAAGGTCCTCGGAAAGATTGAGCCGAATCACTTCGTTCACAATCTCCGACACCGATTTTTCAATCTCGGCGGCCTTGAGTTTCAGGGCTTTATGAAGGTCGCGATCAAAGTAAATGGTCGTTCTCGAAGTGTTTGCCATTAAAATTCATTAAAGCATCATAGCCTTATAACGTCAAGACGCTTGAATGTCTTAAGAATATCCCGGCCTTAGCGCTCAAACAAAGCGGCGATCCCCATTCCGCCGCTCACGCACAACGTGGCGATTCCGCGCTTGGCGTTCAGAATTTCCATCTCGTGAAGAAGCGTTGTGACGATACGAGCCCCCGTAGCGCCGATCGGATGACCGAGGGCGATGGCCCCGCCGGAGACATTTACCTTCGACAAATCGAGCTCGAGATGTTTGGCGCAGGCCAAAACCTGTCCCGCAAAGGCTTCGTTGAGTTCAATGAGGTCGATTTCTCTGAGCTTTAACTGCGTCTTGGCCAGAAGTTTCTCGACGGCCGAGACCGGACCGATCCCCATGATCGACGGATCAACGCCGACCGTGGCGTGGGCCACAAGACGAGCCATCGGCTTCAGACCTAACTTCTTAGCCTTTTCCGCCGTAGTCACGATGCATGCCGCTGCGCCATCCGTAATTCCGGAGGAATTCCCGGCATGGACCGAACCGTCCTTGACGAAGACCGGGGGAAGTTTCGCCATCGATTCCACAGTGGAGTCCGGCCGGGGATGTTCATCCTTCGTGACCATCTTTATCCCGCCCTTTGCGGCGACTTCGACCGGCGCGATTTCCCGATTCCAACGGCCCGACTGATCCGCGGCGAGCCATTTTTTCTGGCTTTCGGCGGCATACGCATCTTGATCCGCCCGAGTGATCCCTTCTTGGCGGACCAGCTTCTCCGCAGTCTCCCCCATCACCATTCCGCAGAGCGGGCAAAGAAATCCATCGCGGTACATTCCGTCGACGACTTCCGAATGGCCCATCCGGTAACCCCATCGGGCGCCCGTGAGAAGGTACGGCGTGTTCGACATCGATTCCGTTCCGCCGGCTAAAACCACTTCAGCCTCGCCGGTTTGAATCGACTGAGCCGCGTTTACAATGGCCCGAAGTCCGGAGGCACAAGCCTGATTGACCGTATACGCCGGAACCGCATCGGATAAGCCTGCGAGACGAACAATTCGGCGGGCGGTATTTGGGCCACCTCCCGCCTGTCGGGCATGGCCGAAAATACAGAGGTTTATTTTGTCAGGCGTGATTCCGGAAACGGAAATTGTGCTGCATCCGACACTTCCGCCTAGTTGCGCTGCAGACAGGGAGGCCAAACCCCCGCCGAACTTACCGATCGGCGTTCGGCCTGCCCCGACAATGACGATATCGTGGGTCACACGACCGGAGATGGCCCTTGCGGAATCACGTCAAATCGACCCAAACCGTTTTCGTTTGCGTGTACATCTCCAGAGCCTGAATTCCCAATTCGCGTCCGTAGCCCGACTGCTTGTAACCTCCGAACGGCGACGCCGCATCGTACTGATTGTACGTATTGATCCAAACGGTCCCGGCTTTCACCTTTTTTGCAAACGCGTGCGCCTTCTTGATGTCGCGCGTCCATACCGCGGAAGCCAAGCCGTAAATCGTATCGTTCGCCTTGGCCACGGCGTCGTCCACGTCATTGAACGGAATCGTCGCCAGCACCGGACCAAAGATCTCCTCTTGAGCGATCCTCATCTTGTTGTCGACCTGATCAAAGACCGTCGGCTTCAGGTAGTACCCCTTCCCTCCGACCTTGACCGACTCTCCACCGGAGACCAATTTGGCCCCCTCTTTCTTGCCGATGTCGATGTACTCCAGCACTTTATCCATCTGTTTCTTGGCGACGATGGCTCCCATCCGCGTCTTTGGATCCATCGGATCCGCCGGCTGCAACTTTTCAACGCGGGACAAAAGCTTATCCATAAACTGTTCATGCACTTTCGCTTCCACAAAAAGGCGCGAACCCGCGGCGCAGACTTCGCCTTTGCCGTAGAAAATTCCGATCGACGCCCCCTTGGCCGCGGCGTCCAGATCGGCGTCGGCAAAGACAACGTTCGGTGACTTGCCGCCCAATTCGAGGGAGATTTTCTTAAGCGTATCCGCCCCCGATTTCATGATCGACTTGCCGGTGTTGGTTTCCCCCGTAAACGCAATTTTGTCGACGCCCGGGTGATTCGCCAGAGCCATGCCGATCGTTCCGCCCGGACCGGTGATGACGTTCATCACGCCATCGGGGAGGCCGGCTTCTTGGCAGATCTCCCCGAGTTTAAGCGCCGTCAGAGGCGTCCAGGACGCCGGCTTCAGAATGACCGTATTCCCCATCGCCAGCGCCGGCGCCACCTTCCAGGCCGCTAGGAGTAACGGAAAATTCCAAGGCGTAATCGCCGCCACGACGCCGATCGGTTCGCGAAGCGTGTAATTGAACGAGTTCGGTCCGATCGGGATCGTCTCGCCGCAGAACTTCGTCGCCCAGCCCGCGTAATACTGAAAACAGTCGGCCGTTACCGGGACGTCGATGTATCGGGATTCAAAAATCGGCTTCCCGTTGTCTGCGGTCTCCAGAGAGGCGACTTCGTCGACTTTGTGCATGAGAAGCTCGCCGATCTTCCAAACAATCTTTCCCCGATCTTTGGCGCTCATGGACCCCCAGGGCCCTTCCAATGCAGCCCGCGCCGCCTTCACCGCCCGATCCACATCCTCCACCGTAGCCTCGGCGATATCGGTGATTTTTTCTTCCGTGGCGGGATTGATCGTGGGAAACGTCTTCCCCGACGACGAATCGACCCACTTGCCGCCGATCAAGAGTTTTCGGGCCGTCATCTCACGCGCCTTTAAACCGCGGCGTCCGCTTCTGAATGTAGGCGTTTAAGCCTTCCTTGGCGTCATCCGACTGAAAAAGCTGTTGTTGAAGTTCGCGCTCAAGGGTTAGCGCCGACTCAAACGGTATCTCCCACCCGCTTTGGACCGACCGTTTGATCCGACCGACGGCTTTAGAAGCTTTGTTGGGCGGGCAATATTGCTTCCCGTATGCAACCACCCGGTCCAGGAATCCGTCATTCTCGTAAACCGAATTGACGATCCCGAGTTTCATCGCCTCTTCAAATTCCATGTTCTGGCCGGAAATCATCATCTCGATGGCCTTCGACTTTCCCACGATTCTTGAAAGACGCTGCGTTCCCCCCGTTCCGGGCAGAACCCCCAGAGTTATTTCCGGAAGGCCGATTTTCCCGCCGCCTTTTTTGGCGATGCGAAGGTCGCAGGCCATGGCGATCTCAAGCCCGCCTCCCACCGTATGGCCGTTCAGCGCGGCGATCGTCAGTTTCGGCGTATGTTCCAAACGATTGAGCGTTTCGTTCGCGTGAAGGCAAAAGTAATACTTGAACGTCGGCGTCACGTCCGAAAGCATTTTGATGTTGGCTCCGGCGGAGAAGAATTTTTCGCCGTGACCGGTAAGCAGCATGACGTGCGCTTCGTCGTCCATCCGAAATTCGAGGATAGCTTTATCCAATTCAATCATCATTTCGTGGGTATACGTATTCGCGGGAGGATCGTTCATTTCGACGATCGTCACGCCGCCGTCCTTTCGTGTGTTCACCAACGCTCCGGTCATGTCACCTCTCCTTTGTTTTGTTCAAACGACTGCCTACTTTAATGTCGCAAAAATTCTTTACAAGTGCTTCGCAACTGACTAGGTAACTCTTTGCATCAAAACGATTTCTGTTCGTCATGAGCAACCCACCGATCACCACATTCATGAAAACGCATTTTCGGCACTTCAACGCCGCTCGCGTCGTTGAAGCGTCGGAAGCGTACAAACACCACCTCGACCGGGGTGGCAAGATGTTTTTGGCCTTGGCGGGTGCGATGAGCACGGCTGAGCTGGGGATCTCGCTGGCCGAAATGATCCGGAAAGGGAAAATTCACGCGATTTCCTGCACCGGAGCGAATCTTGAGGAAGATCTTTTCAACCTCGTCGCGCATGAACATTACGTAAAACTTCCGAACTACCGGGAGCTCACCCCGAAAGATGAGGAAAAATTATTGGGCCGGGGGCTCAACCGGGTCACGGACACCTGCATCCCGGAAGAAGAGGCGATGCGCCGAATCGAGAACATCATCGCCGACGAATGGGAAACCGCCGATAAGAAAGGGGAGTCCTATTTCCCGCACGAATTTGTCTATCGAGTTGTCAACGAAGGGAAACTGAAAAAGAATTACCAGATCGATCCGCAAGCGAGCTGGGTTGTCGCGGCCGCCGAGAAAAACATCCCCCTCTTCGTACCCGGGTGGGAAGATTCCACGCTCGGGAATTTTTTCGCCGCCCGTTGTATTTCGAAAAAGATCAAGAATCCCCGATGCATGCGCTCCGGAATCGAGACGATGATGGAACTTTCCGACTGGTATTCCAAAGCGAGCCGGGAGAATTCCATCGGATTTTTCCAGATTGGCGGAGGCATCGCCGGAGATTTCCCGATCTGCGTCGTCCCGATGCTTCACCAGGATCTCAAAAAGACGAATATCCCGGTGTGGGGCTATTTCTGTCAGATCAGCGACTCGACCACGAGTTACGGTTCGTATTCCGGCGCCGTTCCGAACGAAAAGATCACATGGGGGAAGCTCGCCTCCGACACCCCCCGATTCATCATCGAATCGGATGCCACGATCGTGGCCCCGTTGGTTTTCGCGTACGTGCTGGGTTGGTAAGCCGCTCGTTCAGCGTTTTGGCCTACGCGGCAACCCTGTCCTCATGCGGCACGTCGAACGTCGCTTGAAAGTAACGGTTGAACTTGAATCTGTGCTTTGACGCCGAAAACGGCGAGGGTCCTCTCCAGTGTTTCAACGGACGGATTTCCCGTACCTCGCTCCAATTTTTCATACGCCTGTCTTGAAATTCTTAACTTGTTAGCTACGAGTCGGGTCGTCCATCCCTTCTCTCGACGCAGCTTTCGCAAAAGAAGAGCGATACCAATTTCAAGAGATACGGGAATAAGATGAGTTTCCCGTTTTCTGGAGTACCGGCGAGGAACCGGCAGATCAAGACCACGGTTCAGGTCTTCGAGCAGACACCCTTCCAGCGCCTCGCGGGCCGACGTTAACGCACAATCGAATGACTCCGCGTAGGTAAAGACATTGGGGAGGCCGGGGAAAGTTACCCGATATCCCTTTCCTTCTTTCCGAATTTTCGCCTCGAAATACATCATTCTCCTACCTTCCATTTGATTCCTAACTGCTTGAGGATCACCCTAACAAACGACCGTGGGAACTCTCCCACATGACTCGAAATCGGAACGGAGCGATAGCCTTCTTTCGTCATTATCCAGTGACCTCCCGATGTCCGGGCATGTTTCCAGCCGTGCTCCTCCGCCAGCTTTTTAAGATCGCGGGGTTTCAACGATGGAACTTTCATAGTATGCAACTTTTAGGTTGCCAAGTCAAATCCACAATGACCCACCCCCTTCGCCTATCTCAAGCCATAGAAACAGAGAAGCGCCGCCCAACCAGAAGGCAACGTTTCCGGAGGCTTCTCCAATTCCGTTCCGTATTTGACCGCCATTTCCAAAAAATATTTGGCGTGGAAAAAAGCTTCGACAATCGGCCTTGTGTGCTGCGTCCAGTTCTGATTATGTTCGTTCGAAAACTCCTTCCCGGAAGCGCCAGCATTGAGGAGTTCTTCGAATTCCGGGGCAAGCTTGCAGTCCTCCGGAGCCATTGATCTCAACAGTTCCGAAATCTGCTGAGTTTCTTTCTGAAGAAAATAGACCTTGAACGAATGGTAGTAGAATCGATAAACCGGATCTTCGTACCCCCAATGGGAAGCGATCTTCTCCAACTTCGCCTTTAACTCAGGCAGCTTTCTTTTCAGGTTCGCAAGGAGTTCCGCTTCCTTCTTCGCGAGACTTTCACCGGATGCGGTCATACTCATTCCGATCGGGCCCTCGTTGGCAAATGTGCTGTCATAGCTCCGCCGAAGGACAGAGGGAAGCGAGTTTACATTCAGGGCACTTTGGCCGAATCGCCTTGCACAATCTCCGCCCATGCCATATGAGACGATGCGAGAACATCGTCCACTCTTCCCGCGGCACAAACCGCATCAAATCCTGCTCCACCTTTTCCGGATCGTTGTGTTTCGTTAGACCCAGCCTTCGCGCGATTCGCCCCACGTGCGTATCGACGACGACACCGTCATTCTTTCCAAACGCCGTTCCCAAAACGACGTTAGCGGTCTTCCTTCCTACTCCGGGCAACCTTACCAACTCATCCATGGTGTCGGGCACCCGCCCCCCATAGTCATCCGCTATTTTTTCGCTGGTTCCCTGAATCGACTTTGCCTTGCTTCGAAAAAACCCCGTCGAACGAATCAGATCCTCCAGTTCCTCCCGCGGAACGGAAGCAAAGTCGCGGGCCGTTTTAAATCGCCGGAACAGCTCCGGCGTGACCTTATTCACCCGTTCATCCGTGCATTGTGCGGATAAAATCGTAGAGACCAGAAGCTGCAGCGGATTCTCATGCGTCAGCGCGCACTCCACATCCGGATACATTTCCTTTATCAATCTCAAAATTTCCTCAAGATTCGGACCACGACGAACACGCCCAACCCGAGAACTGCGCGCGGGCGAGGCCGGAGTGAACTTTCGTCGACCTGTCCTTTTCTGGAGACGAAAGGCACTCCGGCCTCGCTGTGCAAGGCTTTCGACTTTCTGTTTAGTGCGTGCGGGTTTGGGCAAGTGCCTTCTCCATGGCTGCCACCGGCAACGTATTAAACACGTCGCGCTTCGTCAGCCCCCCTTTGCGAGCCATATTGATCCCGAATCGAATGTCCGA
This sequence comes from Bdellovibrionota bacterium, assembly GCA_035292885.1. NCBI lineage: Bacteria > Pseudomonadati > Bdellovibrionota > Bdellovibrionota bacterium. The sequence continues at coordinate 61,906 of DATDPG010000164.1, forward strand.
AAGCCCCTTCGTATCGTGCGCATCGGGATCGATCGCCAAACGAACCCTTTTTTCCTTCGCGTATCCGACGACGCGCCAATCCAGATCGAGCCGATACGGATTGGCGTTCAATTCGACGATTTTCCCCAAATTAGCGGCGCGATCGATGATGGCGTGCAAATCAATCTTGAACGCCTCCCGATTCAATAAAAGGCGCCCTGTCGGATGCCCCAAGATGGTGCAATAGGGATTCTCCAAGGCCCTAACGCAACGTTTCGTCATCTCTTCTTCCGGCATATTGAAGCTGGCGTGCACCGATCCAATGACGAAATCGAAGTTCTTTAACACACGGTCCGGATAATCCAGAGAACCGTCCGGAAGGATATCCGACTCCACTCCTCGGAAGATCCGAAGCTTGGGATACTTTTTCTGAAGGTGATCGAGCTCTGTGAACTGCCGATCGATATCGGCCTCTTTCAGCCCGCCGGCGTAAAAGGCGGTTTGGCTGTGCTCGGAGATTCCGATGTACTCAATATCCATCTCGGCCGCCGCGGCCACCATCTCGGCTAATGTGTTGCGCCCGTCGCTGTATGTGGAATGGACGTGAAAAAAACCGCGGAGGTCCCCCAATTCGATCAATTCCGGAATCTTCCCTCTTTCCGCCGCTTCAATCTCGCCGTTATCCTCTCGAAGCTCGGGAGGAATGTACGCAAGCCCCAGCGCTTTGAAGATCGCCGCTTCGTCATTGCACGGAACCAGTTTCTCCCCTTTGAAGAGGCCGTACTCGTTCATCTTAAAACCCGTCTCCTTCGCCCGTGTCCGCATCGCCGTGTTGTGTTCCTTGCTTCCCGTGAAATGGTGGAGAGCGTACGGGAACTCTTTATCCGTAACGACGCGAAGGTCGCACTGAAGTCCCTTCCCCAGAATCACGCTGGACTTTGTTTCTCCATGCGCCAGCACCTGAACAACGCCCGGCATTGCAACGAACTTGTCCATCACGGCCTGCGGCTTCGTCGACGCCGCCACGATGTCGACATCTTTGACCATTTCCTTTCCACGTCGGAGACTCCCGCCCAAAGATACCCGCTCGATCTCTTTCCATTTTTTCATCTTGTGCAGAATTCCTTCGGCGGTATCAATGACGTCGCCGTAGAGATAGCGACCGGATGCGGTATGGAGAAATTCAATCCCTTTCAAGACTTTCTCCTGCGTCTTCTGGCCGAATCCGGCGAGCTTTAACAGCCGATTCTCCCTGCATGCCTTTTCCAGTTGTTCGAGCGACTCGATGCCAAGCTCTTCGTAGAGAACTTTCACTTTCTTGGGTCCGAGTCCCTGGACCTTCAAGAGATCAAAAAGTGTTTCGGGGAACTCCTTTCGGAGCTTTTCCAGATACACAAGCTTTCCGGTCTGGGCCAACTCCGTGATCTTTTCCTTTAACGCCGCGCCGATCCCCTTCATTTCCCAAAGTCGACCGGAGCTCATCAGCGATCCGAGGTCCCCGTCCACGGATTCAAGCGTTCGGGCGCCTGCGGAATAAGCTCTGACTTTGAAAGGGTTTTCCCCTTTGAGTTCCAGGAGAACGGCGATTTCCTCGAGGGCCTCCGCGACCTGATGCCGATCCGCCTGAAGGTTCACGGCGCCGTCGCCACTCTTAGCCGAACTGCCGCTCCGTAATCGGTCGGGTCGATGATTCCGGCCTGCTGAAACGCCTTTTGACGTTCCGCGCACTTGTTGCACTTACCACAATGGCGTCCTCCGCGAGGCTGAAGGCAGGAGAGCGTTAAATGAATCGGCCAGCGGCGGCCGCGAAGAATCACATCCGATTTCGAATACTGGCGATACGGCGCGTGGATCTCGATCGGGCGCCCCAAGGCCATGGAGACCGTACGCGCCATCTGTTCCAGGAATTTTTCGCTCGCGTCCGGGAAGGGATTCCCCCGCAACAAACCCACGAATATTTGATCGATTCCGGTGAGGGAGCAGAACGTAGCCGCGTGGGACAAAAGCAAAAGGTTTCGGCCGGGAAGATAGACCTCCGGATCCGGGTCTTGGAATTTGGGAACCCGGGCGCCGTTGACGCTCCAATGATCGTCGCCGTACATCTGAGCCGCTCCGAGAGTGAGTTCGGCAATCGGAGTCAGGGACGGCTCCGCCAACGAAGCCACAAAGCGTCTCAAGGCCCGAAGCTCCGCTTCCTCCCACAAAAGCCCGCTTCGAATAAAGATCGGAGTCACCTGCGGCCAGATCTCGGCACATTCCGCCAGCAGTACGGCGCTGTCCAGACCTCCGCTCACCAGGACGGCGGCATTTCGTTTGTGCGCGGACATTCGGCCGCTTTTTACCTCCGTTACCGAAAGAGGTCTACGGTTCAGATTTGACCGTTCCGCCTCCCCTCCGTATCGTCCGGCCGAATGAATCTAAAGAAGCAGGTCGCTCTCATCACCGGAGGCGCCCGGCGGGTCGGCCGGGAAATTGCTCTGGCCCTGGCCGAACGGGGTTGCCATGTGGCGATCAGCTACCGGACGTCCAATTCCGAAGCGAATTCCACGGTGGACGATCTTCGGGAATTCGGCGTCAAGGCCCTCGCCATGAAGGCCGACGTGTCGAATAAATCGGACGTGAACCGAATGCGCGCCGACGTCGAAAAAACGATCGGGCCGGTAACGGTTTTGGTCAACAACGCGGCCATCTTTGAGAGGACCCCATGGCCCGGTATTTCGGAAGAAAGCTGGGACCGCCATATCGACGCCAATTTGAAAGGACCGTTCCTTTGCGCGCAGGCGTTCGGACCCGGGATGGTGGAACGCAAGCTCGGAAAGATCATCAACATCGTCGATTGGGCCGCAGAACGACCCTATACAGGCTATATCCCGTACTGCGTTTCTAAAGCGGGGCTCATTTGCCTGACCAAAGCGTTGGCCAAGACCTTGGCGCCGCACGTTCAGGTGAACGCCGTAGGGCCCGGGCCGGTCATGCTGCCCGAAGATATGCCGAAGGAAGAGCGCGACGCGGTCTTGAAAGCCATTCCTCTGAAACGAGAAGGATCGCCGCGGGATGTGGCGAACGCCGTTCTTTTTCTCGTTGAGGGAACTGATTTCGCGACAGGGTCTGTGGTTTACGTCGACGGCGGAAGGTTGATCGCATGAGCTACCGGGTCACGCAGCAAATTCATTTCTGTTACGGCCACCGTCTGCTCGATTACGAGGGGAAATGCGCGCATCCGCACGGGCATAACGGCCTTGCCGAAGTCTCGTTCGAATCCGACAAGCTCGATCGCCGCGGAATGGTCCTCGACTTCACCGATATCAAACGTTTGCTCAAGAGTTGGATCGACGACACGATGGATCATCGGATGCTTTTGCGAAAAGACGACCCCCTGATCCCGTTGCTCGAAAAATTGGGAGAACCGGTTTACAAAATCGACGTGAATCCTACGGCGGAGAACATCGCGCGGGAAATTTTTGTGCACGCTCGCGAAAGAGGACTCCCGGTCGTCGAAGTTAAACTTTGGGAAACCCCCACCCAATTCGCAGTGTACAAATGAAAAACATCGGCCAAATCCTGCTTGAAAAAGGATTGATCACGTCGGATCAACTTCAACGGGCTCTTGAATTCCAAAAATCCCGTTACGGGCTCATGGGTGAAATCCTGGTTGAACTCGGATTTGTTTCCGAAGAAACCGTCCTCACCGGGCTCTGCGAGCAACTCTCTCCGGAGCACCAGCAACTCGTTTACTTTCAAAGCGGAAAGGAGGTCGTGACCACCGACATCGAGATTCCGCCCAACGTCATCGCGATGGTCCCTTCCAATATGCTGGTCAAGTGCAGGGCCGTTCCCATCCGTTTCGATCAACAAAAGAACGATCTCACCATCGCGTTTGTCGATATCAGCGACCTACGCGCCGTGGATGAAATCCGCTTTTACACCAACAAGAAGATCAACGCCGTTCAGGCCAGCCGGGCCGACATCCAATATCTCTGGAAGAAGTTCTACAACGTCGAGGAACGGGTGGCCGTCCGCAGCCCGCTCGATCTGTCGAATGAAATCAAACTCGGTCCCGCCGCTTCTTTCACCGAAACTTCGATCACGAAGCTGTTCGATAACATCATCACGAAAGCGATCGCCCTGGGAACCAGTGACATTCACTTCGACATTTACGGTTCCGACGCCATCGTCCGGTTCCGAATCGACGGCGTTCTTTACAACGTCCTGACGATCCCCCTCGAGCTCTATGCAAAGATCATCAGCCGGGCCAAAATTCTTTCCAACATGGACGTGTCCGAAAGAAAGATTTCTCAGGATGGACGGATCACGGTCAAGACGCCGAAGGGGCAAGCCGTTGAACTCCGTCTCGCCATCATCCCCGTCTATAACGGCGAGCGCCTGGCCATCCGACTCCTGGACAAGTCGGGATTTGATTACGATCTCGAGGGACTGGGGATTCACAAGCTCATCTTTGATCGTTTCAAGAGTGAGTTGGAGAAGCCGGCCGGAATGGTGCTGGTGACAGGCCCCACCGGAAGCGGAAAGACGACCACGATTTATTCGATGGTGAACTTTCTCAACGATTCGTCTCGAAGCGTCGTCTCGATCGAAGATCCGGTGGAATACGAATTCCGCGGCGTCGGCCAGGTGCAGGTGGACGAAAAGAAAGGATTCACGTTCGGCAACGCTTTACGCGGCGTCCTTCGCCAAGACCCGAACGTCATCATGGTCGGCGAAATACGCGACGAAGACACGGCGGATATTTCGACCCGGGCTGCGCTCACGGGACACCTGGTCCTGGCGACGATGCACACGAACGACGCTCCGACGGCCATTGCGCGTCTGAGCAACATGGGAGTGAAACCGTTTGTCATCGCCTCTTGCCTGAACATGGCGGTGGCCCAACGGTTGGTCCGCAGGCTCTGTTTGGCGTGCAAAGTCGATGACAAGCCGAATCCGAGACTTCTCCTCCGCCTGGGTTTGAAACCGGCGCAATTGGAGAAACTCCGTTTTTCCAAAGGCAAAGGCTGCCCGACCTGCAGCTTCACGGGTTACAAAGGGCGCCTGGCGATCTTGGAAGTCATGTTCGTAACGTCCCGGATGCGCGACCTCATCGCCAAAGAAGGAACGGTCGAGGACTTAAGGCGCATGGCGAAACGCGAGAAGATGATCGCGCTCAATATGGATGGCCTCTATAAGGCGAAAGAGGGGCTGACCACGATCGAGGAAGTCGTCCGAACGACGTTTTTCTAATCGCGATAGGCGGCCGACGCATGCCGGCCTTCCCAGACGCGGACTTCGACAACACGACACCTATTGTTTGCCGCAAACGACCTCAATTCTTCCGCGTACCATTTGGCGATATTTTCCGCGCTGGGTGCGATGTCCGTAAAAGGCGGAACGTCGTTGATATACGTGTAATCGAGTTTCTTCGTCAGCGCCTGGACGACGCTTTGAAGCTCCACAAAATCGATCGCCATTCCCTCTTGATCGAGACGATCGGCCTCCACTTCAACTTCCACTTTCCAACTGTGGCCGTGCAACGGCTCCGGGGAGCCTTTATACGAGCGAAGGTTATGCGCCGCTTCGAAAAAAGCTTCCACGCGAACTCGGTAGCACTCTTGTGTCGACTTCACAGCCGCTCTGAACCATGTTTGAGAGGTGCCGTCAACCGAAGGAACTATTTTCTCTCTTTTCCACACCGGCCGGGAGCTTTTCAACAACGAGACCTTCTTCAGCAATCGTCTGGCAACAGAGAACGCGCTCAAACGGCTTACCCTCTCGGCTGACGTTCGCGGCGCAAGTTTCGCAGGTCGCGTTCCAGCAAAAATTCTCAAAGGCGATGTGAAAATCGAGATACTGATAACAACGAAGCAGTTCTAGCCCTTCGGGGACTTCGTAGACCGTGCCTTCGATCGTGATTCGGATGAGGCGGGAGATGTCGCCGAACATCCGCTTCTTTTCATCGATGTGGTCCCCGGCCGGCATGGCCCCATCATTGTAACACGCCGGAGAATCAGACCCGGTTGCGGATCAACTGCATGAACTCTTCGCGCGTGGCGTAGTTTTCACGAAACGCCCCGAGCATGGAGCTGGTCACGGCGATTGTGAAACTATTTCCATTTCAAAGCTCGGTCGGCGAAGGCTTTTTTGTACTTCGGCCAATCGTGCAGCATTGCCGGGTCGAAATCTGCGCCATTCGGCCAGACTAAGGTCTTGACTTCAGGGTCGACTCGAACGGATCGAAAGACCGCCAAATCCCGAAGAGGGCCGTATAGGTCCCCGAACAGGACATTGCTCAGATCGACATCCTGCGTGGTCCCATCGTCAAATGAAACACGAAGGCGATAGTCCCCGCTAATCTCGAAAGATAGAACCTTATAAATAGGGTGACTCATCGCTGGGCTCCTTACGCTAATGGCTTGATGGGAATCGGTTTGCTCCCATCTTGCAACAACTCCCCACACCGGAGAATCAGACCCGGTTACGGATCAACTGCATGAACTCTTCGCGCGTGGCGTAGTTTTCACGGAACGCTCCCAGCATCGAGCTGGTCACGGCAATGGAGTTTTGCTTTTCCACGCCACGCATCTGCATGCAGAGATGCTCGGCTTCCATCACGACCGCTACGCCCCGCGGATGCAACACCTCCTCGATCGTCTCGGCGATTTCCTGCGTCAATCGTTCCTGAACTTGAAGCCGGCGGGCGAACATCTCGGTCACTCGAGCCAATTTGGATAAGCCGATGATTTTGCCGTTGGGCAGATAGCCGATGTGACATTTCCCGAAAAAGGGGAGGAGGTGATGCTCGCAGAGGCTGAAGAAATCGATGTTTTTGAGGATTACCATGTCTTTGCGATCTTCGTCGAACAGCGCACCGTTGATGACCTCTTTGAGGCTCATTCGGTAGCCGCCGGTCATTGTTCGCAAGGCCTTCGCCACCCGCTCCGGGGTCTTGAGAAGCCCCTGACGTTCCGGGTTTTCCCCCAATTCAGCCAATATTTCTCTAATCTTTTCTTGCACTTATCTCCACCCTCTTGAGGAAGTGCGCGATCCAATCAGATTCGACCCCTACGGTCAATCTTGCGACATGATACGATTTGGCCGTGGTTATGCCTGTTTTTGAAAACACCGCTCCGCTAAGGACAGGAGGCTCCGTCTGGGGCCCTTTTGTCGCTTCCCTTGCCTTTCACGCCGCAATCCTTTCTTCCTTTCCGCTCGTTCTCAGCAGCGAGTCGACGGCGAGTCCGCCCGAACGCGAAAAGATCCAACGGATTCGATTCGTCGAGCCTCCGATGAATTCACTTTCCGCGAATCCCCTTCTCGATCGAATGGACGGCCAGCTGGTGGACATCATGGACAACCGCGCTTCCGAAGCAAAGACTCCCAAAGACGCCCGTTTCTTGAGCGACAAGAACCGCAACGTAGATCGCGAAACCCAGGCTCGAATCACCGATGCGAATCCCAACAGTCCTGTAGGAGGCGGAGAAGACCAGGCTTCAGCCGGATCGGCGGG
>DATDPG010000165.1 GCA_035292885.1 Bdellovibrionota bacterium
CGGCGGAGATTTTGGAGGTCACGCTCGCCGCCGCCTTGGCCGTCGATTATCCGAAGAAGCGAGTGTACGTGCTCGACGACGGCCACCGGCCAGAAGTGAAGCGGCTTACAGAGGAGTTGGGGGCTGCGTACATCCTCGGCCCCAAGATACATGCGAAGGCCGGCAATTTGAACAACGCGCTTTCGAAGAGTTCCGGCGATCTTGTCGTCGTCTTCGACACCGACCACATTCCGGTCCGGACGTTCTTAAAAGAAACCGTTCCGCCCTTCGAGGACTCGAAAGTCGGGTGCGTTCAAACGCCGCACCATTTTCGAAACGCCGACATCTTCCAACGGGCCTATAGGCTCAACCGGCGGCTTTCGAACGAGCAAGACATGTTCAATCACGCGATTCAGTCCGGTCGCGATTCTTGGGGAGGAGCCTTTTTCGTCGGTAGCGGAGCGGTATTCCGGCGAAAAGCGGTGGAGCAGTTGGGGGGATTCCTTCTCATGAGCATCACGGAGGACATCCACACGAGCCAGCATCTCCACGCCCGGGGGTGGAGATCGGTCTTTGTCGATAAAGATCTGGCCGTGGGACTGGCGGCCGAAAATCTGGTTTCGTACTTGGTTCAGCGCCGCCGTTGGATGCTCGGCTGCCTCCAAATTTTTTTCAAAGACAATCCGCTCTTATCACGCACTCTTCCGTGGCGCCACCGCTTGGGCTATTTCGCTTCCCTTTACTATTTCTTCTTTCCGCTCGCGCGAATGGTCTTTTGGCTCACGCCGCTCTATTTCCTCCTGTTCCATCTTCATCCGATCATTTCGGACGTCTCGCTTCTTCTCGCGTATCTTCTTCCCTTTATGATTTTTCTTCCGATGCTCTCGTCCTCTCTCCTTCCCGGTTGGCCCCGTACCGGTTGGGGCGTGCTGTACGAAACCATGGTGGCGGCTCCGCTCTTTCGGTCGATGTTCGATCTTCTTCTCCCCCGTTCGCTCGCATTTAAAGTGACGCCCAAAGGCGTCGTGGCCGAAAAGCGTCGCTTCGACTCGGCATCGGCTCTTTTGACGAGCGGAATGGCGATTCTCACGCTCGCGGCCATCGCGAAAGGATTCGCGGAATTCTATTATTTCGGCATTGAAAAGGACGCTTACTTTTTCAACCTGGGCTGGGCGATCTACAACCTCGTTTTCCTCGCAGCCGCGTTACAAGTGGCATGGGAACGTCCCCAGCTTCGGACGGAGGAGCGCGTCCGCCGGTCTTTTCCCGCCGTTCTTTCCTGCGAAGGTAAGGATCTTCCGGTCCGAATCGAGAATATGAGCATTAGCGGTTGTTCCATGATCCTTGCCGCACCATCCGTGATTCCCGCGAGGCCGACGCTTCAATTTCGCCTCTCGAAGGAATCGTTCGAACTGCCCGGCAAGCTCATCTATAACGAGCGCGTGGCCCGGAGAAAATGGAGCGTCGGCGTCGCGTTTGAAGCGCTTTTCACGAACGATCGAAGAAGATTCGCGCTCGCTCTTTTGGCAGCCCCCGAGTCGTGGGATCACGTCCACGAAGGCCACATCCGCCGGCGGTTCTGGATGGGCCTCCTTTTTGCGACCTCGCTGGCCCGATATTTTTCGCCTCTTCGTTATCGGAGAAGACAATTCCCGCGGGAGCGTGGAATTCGGTTTTTCCGATTTGTCGACGGCGGAGTCGGCCGCACCGTGGTTCAGCGCGAACTTTCCGGGCGCGGCTTTTCGTTTCTAACCTCGCGGCCGTTGCCGCTTGCAAAACCCTGCCCGATCCTCGAAGGTTCGGATCCTGAAAAATGGGCGCGGCCGCTCTACTGCGTGAGGCGTTTTCCCGGAATCTGGCGTGTGGGGATGGAGTTCTGTCCTCAGCCCGCCGAAGAGATGCCATGGCAAAGTTATCTCGCCGCCTGATCGTTCTCGTCCTCATCGCTCTGGCGCCGGGGATATGCGGCGCCGAGTCGATGTCGGAGTCGTGGTACATGCTTCGCGGCCGGGCCAACATGAATATCGGCAATTACAAGGCGGCGATCGAGGCATTCGAAGAAGCCACGAAAAAGAACCCCCAAAACCGGGAGGCGATGCGTTCGCTCGGCGACGCGTATGAGCGACAAGGGCTCACCGACAAAGCGATCGGGCAATACGACCGTTACCTCTCCCGTTTTGAGGATGATCCCGCAATCGCGTTCAAACAGGCGGAGACGCTCGGATGGTCGCGGTACGCCTACCGGCGAAAAGATGCAGTAAAATACTATCGCATGGGTCTTCGTCAGCGGGACGACCGGAAAATGCGTCACCGGATGGCGAAGCTCCTGGCCCAAGACCGATCGACGCTCGACGAAGCCGTTCAAGAATACCGGATCCTTCGCAAGGCTGAACCGGAGAACTCCGAACTTCGAAGCGAATTTCGAAAACTCTTGGCCTGGGATCGGAAATACATTTCCGAGGCGATCGAAGAACATCGGAAGCGGCAGGAACAAAATCCGCAAAATTCCGCCGCGGCGGTCGAGTACGCGGAGCTCTTGGCCCAGAGCCCGCAACATCGGAAGGAGGCGATCGAATTTTATCGGAACCAGCTGGAGCGCAGCCCGGAGGATTCCAAGCTCCGGGAAGCGTACGCCGATCTCTTGGCGGCGGATCGCTCCACCCGGGCCGATGCGCTCGACGAGTACCGGACGCTTCTTTCCAAGGAGAGCGGAAACCAACGCGTACGGCTCAAGTACGCGCGGCTCGTCGGAGCGGAGAAATCCGGATCGCCCGAAGCGATCGATCAGTACCACGCGGTTCTCTCGGCCGATCCCTCCAACGCCGATGCCCACGCGGGGCTGGCGAAGATGTATGCGTGGGAGGGAAAGGAGAATGAGGCGAGCCGTGAGGTTCGCGCGGCCCTCGCGAAAAAGCCGGACGATCGGGAACTCGCTGAACTTCGTCACGATCTTTTCCGCGGCCAAGAGCCGCACGCGAAGACGGACCTGTCGATTCTGGTTCAACCCGGCGCGGAGTTCGGCCTGAAAGGAGTCCGTTGGGGTGTGGGAGGCCACGCCGAAATCGGCTCGTCGTTCGGCACGTCGGCCACATTCGGTTTCGAGGATTTCTGGAACGCCGGTGAAAACATCGCGAGCGGATACCTTTCCGTCGGCGCCGAATACCGGTTTCTTCCCACGCGGAGCCTGGCGGCGGAGCTGGCGTTCCATTCGCTTCGTCGGTCCGGGCGAAACCTTCTTCCAAGGATCGAATATCGGCAGCGAAGCAACGCATTTTCTCTTCGATCAGGCTTTGCCCGCGAACTTCGCTATGACTCCTTTTTGGCGCTGGCCGGGTCGGAAGCTGCCGGAACGTTCCTGGGATCGGCGCGAAACAATCTCTTTTTCACCGAAGGTGTATACGCACCGGAGCCCTGGGAGCTGCGCGCGCGCCCCTTTATCGGATGGGTGTCGGCCACCTCGACCTCGAATAATTTTTGGGTCGGGGCCGACGGTCAAGTCTCGTATCAGTGGGTTCGGAGCGTCCGCTGGAAGTTCGCCACGGCGTATGCCCTGAATCTTTCCCACTACGAGGAGGATCACTCCGGGTTTTCTTCGAGCCCCACGGAGCCTCTGCCCGGAGGGTATTTCAGTCCGCCGGTTTTTGTAAGTCAGTCCCCGCAGTTGGTGTTCAGTTTCCGTTCCGGAGAGCGTCACCGGTTGGATCTAACGGCGGGGCCCTCGTTTCAGTTTGCCGACGACGCCACGTCTTCGTCCACGTTTCGGATGGGAGGCGAAGCATTGGGAACCTATCTCTGGACGTTCCACCGTTCCTGGCGAACGGAAGTGAATGCCGGGTTCACCAGGATCGGAAGCGTATACAACCGTTTCACGATGGGGGGGGTGCTCACCTACCTCTTCTGAACTTCTTCACTTCGATAGCGCCGTGATGGCGCTGTCCAGGCCGTTCCCCACGCAAAGTTTCTGGAAAAAACTTCGGTCGACCTGTTTCTTCGCTTCCTGCAAAGGGGCAAGCGCGTCCCGGTCGCCGAGCGTTTTAAGCCGCTGGGCCGCGCTTCTTCGGACGTTGCAGCTGTCCACGCGAAGGTCCCGAATATACACTTGGACATAATCGATCTTGTCTCCCGCACCGCGCTCTTCGAGGGCGTCCACCGCGTTCCAACGGCGCCAGTAGTCTTCGCTTTCCGTTTGCTTCACAAGCGGCTTCACGATGGAGCGATCGAGGCGAGCCAGGATTCCGATCAAACGCTTGCGCCCCTCCTGCCTTCCGAGGAGCGCGAGGACATTTTCACGGATCGTTCGATCGTCCGCCAGCGAGTCGTCGCTCGAGAGAGATCGGTCGTAACGCTCGAGACAGCGATCGACTTGTCCCGCCTTGCATTCGATATCGCCGAGAAGTTTTTCCAGAATCGGATCGTCCCCATGGTCTTGCCGTTCCGCGGTGACCACATTTCGCGCGGCGCGGATGTCGCCCTGTTCCAGGAGCCGCTCCACTTCATTGGCGGCTGCTGAATGGGGTCGGTGGCGAAGGAGGGAAATTCCAAAGATGAAAG
>DATDPG010000166.1 GCA_035292885.1 Bdellovibrionota bacterium
AGGCGGCGGAGCACGGTGTGCGCACCGTCGACGTTCAGGTCAAGGGTCCGGGCGCCGGGCGCGAGGCGGCGCTTCGAGCGCTTCAGTCGGCCGGGTTGAAAATCAACATGATACGGGATGTTACGCCGATCCCGCACAACGGATGTCGGCCGCCGAAGCGGCGACGGGTTTGACGGCGAGGAGGCAGAATGGCTCGATATTGTGAATCACTTTGTAGATTGTGTCGTCGAGAGGGAGCGAAGCTCTTTCTCAAAGGCGATCGCTGTTACACCGATCGGTGCGCGATCGATCGCCGGGGATATCCTCCCGGACAGCACGGTCAGGGACGAACCAAATTTTCCGACTACGGACACCAGCTTCGCGAAAAACAGAAGATCCGCAGAATTTACGGACTTCTGGAGGCGCAATTCCGGCGTTACTTCCGGGAGGCTCGGCGGAGCAAGGGAAACACCGGCTCGGCGCTTCTGATTCTGTTGGAACGACGCCTCGACAATGTGGTGTACCGGATGGGGTTTGGCAGCTCCCGAAACGAAGCGCGCCAACTCGTTCGTCACGGCCACATTCTCGTCAATGGCAAGCGGATCAACCTCCCCTCGTACTTGGTGAAAGTGGGGGAGAGTGTTTCGGTGGACGAGGCGAGTCGGCAGATCACGCGGGTGAATTTCTCGCTGGATGCCGTGGAGCGGCGCGGGGTGCCCGCGTGGCTCGAGCTGGACCGCAAGGCGTTCCAAGGATTGGTTCGCTCCATGCCGGCGCGCGAGGATCTCACGATGCCGATGCAGGAACAATTGGTGGTCGAACTTTATTCGAAATAATAGAGGAGAGAAATATGGAAACTCTGCTGCAAAAGAATTGGAAAGAATTGATTCGTCCGAAGATGCTGGAGGTCGAGCAGGATACGCTCACGCCCACCTATGGAAAATTCGTCGTGAAACCTCTCGAGCGGGGATACGGCATCACGATCGGAAACAGCCTGCGTCGGATTCTATTGTCGTCGTTGCAGGGAGCGGCGATCACAAACGTGAAGATCCGAGGCGTCGACCACGAGTTTTCGACGGTGAAGGGCGTTTCGGAAGATGTCACCGAAATCATCCTTAATTTGAAAGAAGTGTTGATCCGGTGCCATTCCAAGGGCCCCGAAAAGATCACGATCAACGCGGAAGGCGAGCGAAAGGTCAAAGCCAAGGACATCGTGGTGAATGAGAACGTGGAAATTCTCAATCCCGAGCATCACATCGCTACGCTCGGCCCGGATGCGCGCCTTCAGATGGAAATGACGGTGAAGATGGGACGCGGCTACGTTCCCTCGGAGAAAAACAAGGAAGAAGACCAGGCCATCGGGACCCTTCCGATGGACGCGGTATTCTCGCCGATCAAACGGGTCAATTATACCGTCAGCCAGGCGCGGGTCGGACAGCGCACCGATTACGACAAGCTGACGCTGGAAGTGTGGACGAACGGCGCGGTGAAACCCGAGGATACCGTGGCATATGCCGCCAAGATCTTGAAGGAGCAGCTCCAGGTCTTCATCAATTTTGAGGAGGTCGAGGCCTCCGAAGAGTCGGCCATGGAGTCCCCCAAGAGCGGCGTGAACGAAAATCTGCTTCGAAAGGTCGATGAGCTCGAGCTTTCCGTGCGTTCGGCGAATTGCCTTCAGAATGCCGATATTCGATACATCGGCGAACTGGTGCAGCGAAGCGAGGCCGAGATGCTCAAGACGAAAAACTTCGGCCGGAAATCGCTCAACGAAATCAAAGAGATCTTGTCCGAAATGGGGCTTTCCCTGGGCATGAAACTGGAAGCGGATGCGCTTCGAGAGCTGGAATCGAGAAAAGCGAACGATAAGAGCAGTCCGGTGGCGGCGGAAGAAGGTATGGCGGAGTATGAGGCATAGAGTAGCAGGAAGAACGTTCGGCCGGCTGCCGGCGCAGCGAAAAGCTCTCTTTCGCGGGTTGGCGACATCTCTGATCGACCACGAGCGGATCGAGACGACAATCTCGAAAGCGAGAGAGCTTCGCAGTGTTGTGGAGCCGTTGATTACGTTGGGCAAGCGCGGAGATCTCCACGCCCGAAGACAAGCGGCGAGTTACCTCTACGGTCATCGCGTCGTGATGAAGCTTTTCGGCGAAGTCGCCCAGCGATTTAAGGATCGAGCGGGAGGATATACACGAACCTTTCGCGTAGGACGTCGCCGAGGAGACGGTGCGGAGATGGCGTTGATCGAGCTGCTCCCGGTCGCGAAGCCCGCCAAGAAAGAAAAGAAACCGGACAAGGGCGAAAAAACGGCGAAAACGGCCAAAGGCGAAGAAAAGGTTTCAAAAAAGAAGACCGTCGCCGCCGAAGGATCCAAGAAAAAAGCGCCGTCCAAGAACTCGTGAGGCGAGTTCTTCTCCTCGCGCTGTTATCGTTCTTTTCGTTCGTTCCCCAACTGTACGCGGCTTGCTCCGGCCCGATCGGCGGGAAAGAAGGCCAATGCGCGCCGGACTTTTCTCTTCCCGATCGCAGCGGCAAACGGGTCAGCGTTTCGTCGTTTGAGGGGAAGGTCATCTTTCTCAATTTCTGGGCGACCTGGTGTCCTCCGTGCGTGGAAGAAATGGCCTCCTTGGAAGAAGCCAACAAGAAACTCGCTTCAGATCGTTTCGTGATGCTGGCGGTGAGCATCGATTCCGAGGGATTCCCGGTGATCGACAAATTTTTCAAGGGGAAGACTCCATCTTTCGCCGTACTTTTGGACCGCGAACACAAATTTTCCCACAAGTACGGGACCTTCAAAGTTCCTGAGACGTACATTATCGACAAAACGGGTCGCGTGCGTGACCGTGTGGAGGGCGTGCGTCAATGGGACGATCCTTTGTTTCTTCACTATATTGAGCTTCTGGAAAAACAGTGAAGATCGTCACGCTCATCACCGATTTCGGGTCGGCCGATCCTTACGTGCCGGCAATGAAGGGCGTTATTCTTTCCTACAGCGTCAATGTTCACTTGGTCGACATCAGCCACGATGTGCCGGCCCAGGATGTATTGGCGGGGAGATTGATTCTCGGAGACGCCTGGAAATTCTATCCTCCCGGGAGCATCCATTTGGGTGTCGTGGATCCCGGAGTCGGAACGGCTCGGTTACCTCTCATAATAGAGGCGGACGGCCACATTTTCGTGGGGCCGGACAACGGACTCTTCGGCTTTACTCGAACCTGCCGTCAGAAGAAATTTTGGGCCATTCGAGGCGATCTTATGTCCTTCATGAGCCCGACCTTTGCCGGGCGGGATCTTTTCGCTCACGTGGTCGGGAAGCTCGTGGCCTCGAGTTCCGTAAAGAAACTGGGATCCCCGCTGACGGATATTAAGGATCTCGCGATCGCGGAACCGAAGAAGGAGAAAAAAGGATTTCAGGGGGAGGTCATTTACATCGATCGTTTTGGGAATCTAATCACGAATATTTTGAAGAGTGACACTCTCGTGAACCCCGCCGTCGAAGTCGGACGCAGGACGATTCGGTCGATGGTTCATACTTACGGTGCGGCCAAAGACGGCACGCTCTTGGCTCTCTGGAACAGTTCGAACCGGCTGGAAATCGCGGTTCGAAACGGTTCCGCCGCACGGAGACTCCGCGCTCGGCGCGGATTGAAAGTGCTCATTCGGGAGGCGAAATCATGAAAACAGCATTTCTATTTCCCGGGCAGGGTTCGCAGGCGGTCGGAATGGGCGAGTCGATATTTTCGTCCTTCCCGACGGCAAAACGAACACGGGAGGAAGCCGACGAAGCCTTAGGATTTTCCCTTTCCGATGTGATTCGAAACGGGCCGGCGGAGAAACTTAAAGCGACGGAAAACGCTCAGCCCGCCATTTTGGCGGTAAGTGTGGCCATTGGCCGGGTTTTAATAGAGCGCGGGATTCAGCCCACGGTGTTGGCCGGGCACAGCTTGGGAGAATATTCCGCTCTGGTAAGCGCCGGCGCCCTGGGATTCGCCGACGCGGTTCGATTGGTTCGGCTCCGGGGTCGTTTTATGCAAGAAGCGGTGCCGCTGGGGCAGGGGGCGATGTCGGCCATTTTAGGCACCGAGGAAGGCCTTATCGAAGAAGTTTGCCGGCAGATTTCGGCGAAAGGAATGCAAGTGGACCCGGCGAATTACAATTGCCCGGGGCAGGTCGTGATCAGCGGAACCAAAGAAGGCGTGGCGGCGGCCGTAGACCTTCTCAAACAGCGAGGCGCTAAACGATGTGTGGCACTGGAAGTCAGCGCTCCCTTTCACTGTTCATTGCTTAAACCTGCCGCGGACAAACTGCGACCTGAATTGGAGAAAGTAGAGTGGAACGATCCCCGCATTCCTTACATAGCGAACGTGGATTGCGCCGTCGTGCGATCGAAAGGTGAAATCATTCATAGGCTCGCGGAACAGGTCTGGAGGCCGGTTCGGTGGACGCACTCCCTTCAAAAGATCTTTTTGGAATTCAAGCCGACCCGCGTGATCGAAGTGGGTCCGGGACAGGTCGTCCTCGGGCACGTGAAAAAGGTCGACGATACGGTCGAGAGATTTCCTTCGGAGACGAAGGAGGCGCTGGAGAAAATTCCGTCGGCTTGACGCGCCGGTCGGTGGAAAAAGAGCCTGCCTCAGAATTCAAAAGATTCTGAATTCTACGAAAAGAAAGTAGTCAACGGAATCGAAGTGTGTTACACGACCGCGCCCTCTGGGGAGGGGGGTGTCCACGATGCGGGGTGTAACGCGCACATGTCAAACGGTTTTGGCCGCGGCATTCTTCATGCTGGGATCGGGATGTGTCGACGAAAGCAAAATCGACACGACGAACGATCTCATGAGCCAAAATCTTGATGAAATGCGCCAGCTCAACCGGAATTTCGTACTGGCCAGCGACAAGGTGGAGGCCCTGGGCCATCCCATCGCCGATATGGCCAAGCAATTTCGATCGCTTTCGGAGATGTTCGCCCGGCGGGATGAAAGTTTTAACTCCTTTGTAGAAACGGGAACGATCGCTTCGCTGAAACTTCTGACGCTTGTTCAGGATCTCTCTCCGAAAGACATTCAGGAGTGGAAAAGGGAGTTGGGGCGGCTTTCCGCTGAAGCGAAGGATTTCAACCGCGAGTTTGCCGCCCGGGGCGGCGAAATGGCACAATTTTTTCAATCGGTGAAATATGCCGCGGGGGTCGGCCAATATGTGGCCGGCCTGGCCGCCAAGGTCGGATTGTTGGAGCCTCGGGACGCCGAAGATCTTTCCGACATTCTTGCAGACGCGTTTGAGGGCGGGAAAACGGTCAACGGCGCAACGATCAAGTCCGGTTATCAACTGCGGATCAAAATGGCGGACGAGCTTGCGAAGTTGAACGCGTCTGGCGCACATCCGGCGAACTTGGCCTCCGTTTTGTCCCGTGTAGACCGAGTCGTAGGCAAGGTTGAAGCCAACACAACAACGGTGGATCGATTGGCGAAGCTCCTTCCCAACGTGGAGGGGGTGTTAAAACAGGCGGCGGAATTGAAAACCGCATCGGACGGGGTGGTCGCTGCATTGCCCGAATTGCGGGATTTGATCGTCGATATACGCAAGTCGCCTTTGGGTTGGGTTATTAACGACAAAGATGACAAAACTAGGCTGAAACTTTAGCCCAGCGCTCCCATTGTTTGGCGGTTGAACGAGGAGTGTAAGCCCGTATAATGATCCGCCGTATGCCGATCGCAGCGTCCAAAATTTACATCGAGACGTACGGATGTCAGATGAACGATTACGAGTCTGACCGGACGTTCCGGCTGTTCCACGACCAATTCGGCTATGAATGGACGACGAATCCGTACGACGCCGATCTGGTTCTGTTCAACACGTGCAGCATTCGGGAAAAGGCGGATCAAAAGGCCCTTTCTTCGATCGGGACGCTTCGCGCGGCCAAACTTCAAAACCCGGGAATGGTGATTGCGGTGGGCGGGTGCATGGCGCAGTCGCAAGGCGACGATTTGCAGCGCCGGTTTCCCTTTGTCGATATTGTGTTTGGAACTCATCAGTGGGCGAACCTTCCGGAGATGGTCGAAAAAGCCCGCATCGGCCGGGAGCGGTTGATGGAAGTCGAATTCTACGGATGGAAGAACTATTCGTTTCTCCCGTACCGCTCCTCGACGCGGGTTCATCCCGTCTCCGAACTGGTGACCGTGCAAAACGGCTGCGATCGGTTTTGCACGTTTTGTCTTGTACCGTTCACGCGCGGGAGGGAAGTGAGCCGCCCGCCCGAGGACATCGTCGACGAAGTTCGGGCGTTGGTCGATCAGGGCGTCCGGGAAGTCACGCTTTTGGGCCAAAACGTGAATGCGTACGGAAGGGACCGCTCCGGAGTCATTTCTTTTGCGGAACTACTGCGCCGAGTGACCGACGTGCCGGCGCTGGAACGGGTCCGTTTCGTGACGTCCCATCCGGCGGAGTTGTCGGCCGAACTGATCGATGCGATGGCCGAGAATCCGAAAGTTTGCGAACATCTGCATTTGCCCGTGCAGAGCGGGTCTGATACGGTTTTGTCGCGTATGAATCGGGGATATACCATCGATGAGTACCGACGAAAGAGTTCGACTCTCCTGAAAAAAATTCCTCGCCTTGAACTGACGACCGACATTATCGTGGGATTTCCATCCGAAACGGAAGCGGACTTCCAGCAGACGCTGGATCTTGTAAGCGAGTTCCAGTTTGCGGACAGTTTTTCTTTTTGTTTCTCCCCTCGACCGCACACGAAGGCGGCGAATTGGACGAGTGAATTCGTATCCGCCGAAGTCGGAGCGGATCGGTTGAGCCGCCTGCAGTCACTGCAGAATGAGATCCGGGAACGCAAGATGAAAGAATATGTAGGGGATGTTGTCGAGGTTCTTGCCGAAGGAGAGGCGAAAAGCGGCGAAGGCTTTTTAAGCGGTCGAACCCGAACGAATCGGAGCGTGAACTTTCCCGGCCGGAACGAATGGATCGGCCGGCTTCAAATGGCGCGGATTACGGAGGCTCTGTCGCATTCTTTCCGGGGTGAATCCGTGAACGCAGGGGTAGAACATGTTCATTGAGATGAACGTGTTCGGTCTGGCGCTGGACCCCGCGTCGAACACTCCTATGGTCATCCTGAAGGACACCGAGCAAAAGAAATCCATCCCCATTTGGATCGGCCTTTTCGAGGCCAGCGCCATCGCTTCGCAATTGGAGAAGGTTCAGCTTACGCGCCCGATGACCCACGATCTCCTACGCAATATCGTGGGCGAATTGGGAGCGACGTTGGTTCGAGTGGAGATCAACGATCTGAAGGAGAATACCTATTTTGCAATACTCGTGGTTCGGAAGGCGAGCAACGAGGAAATTCGCATCGACGCCCGGCCGAGCGATGCCATCGCACTGGCGCTACGCTGCCAGGCTCCGATTTTGGTCGATGAGGATGTCATCGAACGCTCCGGACGCTCGCAAAAGGTGCCGGAGGGAACCGTGTCTCCTCAAGACAAAGAAAAGTGGGCGGAGATCTTGAAAAATCTCTCCGACGAAGCGTTCGGCAAGTACAAGATGTAGGGGGGAATGTGCCGAACCAATCCATTCCGGGAAAAAGGCCGAAGATCGATCCGACGGCATTTATCGTCGACAACGCAACGATCATCGGGGATGTCACGATCGGGCCGCAGTCCAGTGTCTGGTTCGGGGCCGTCGTTCGCGGGGACGTTCATTGGATCAAGATCGGATCGAGAACGAACATCCAAGACAATTGTGTGCTCCACGTGACCAAGGATGTTTGGCCGCTGACACTGGAGGATGACGTAACCATCGGGCACGGCGTGACTTTGCACGGTTGCCATATCAAGAACCGTGTGTTGGTCGGAATCGGCGCAATCCTTTTGGACGGTGTGGTTGTGGAGAGCGACAGCATGATTGCCGCGGGTTCACTGGTTGCCCCGGGCACGGTGGTGCCTTCGGGGGCCTTGATGATGGGTTCGCCGGCCAAACCCAAACGCAAGTTGACAAGGCAGGAACGCGCGCGTCTGCTGGAATCGGCTCAACATTACGTCGCGTACCAGGACATGTACCGATAATGGCCAAGATCCGAACCCTACGACGATGTGCGTTGTTTCGAAACCTGACGTTCCGGGATCTCGCCTGCTTGGCTCCGCATATTCAAGAAGAAACCGTCGAACCGAAAACCTGGCTGGCGGAGGAAGGGAAGCCGAGCGAGGGATTGATTATTTTACGAACGGGTCGCGTCCGTCTCATCCCGGCACAGCCGGCGGGCGCAGAGGTTATTTTGGGACCGGAAGATTTCTTCGGCGAATTGTCCGTCATCGATTCCGGCAACGGCGTACCCCGACGTGCGGTGGGAGCGCAGGCGATGGAGCGCTGTGAATTTCTTCGCTTAAATGGAAAGCATTATCAGCAATTGGTGTCGGAATCGCCCGATGTGGCGGGCAAAGTGGCTCTCGGTGTGCTGGAGGCTCTGCACCGGAAAATGGAGAATGTGCGGGGGACTATGGCCACCCTGTTTGCCCAAGGTTCAGTCCGTTGACCGCGCGGAACTCATCCGCTATAAAGCCCCGCGGGCAGAATAAAAAAACCTCTCATCCAAGGAAGGCTCGTATGTCGCAGAAAACCGTTCACGTCGTGGGAACCGGAACGATCGGCGAACCCCTCATCGGACTCCTTTCCGATTTTCGAAGAGATCTCGGCATTGATGAAGTGACTTTTTCCAAGAAACAGGCGCTTTTGGTGGATCGCTCCAAGGTCACCGCCCTAATCCGCCGAGGAGCCAGGCTCTGTGCGGAAAAGGAATCTCGTGAGGCGTTCAAGAAAATCGGCCTGGAAACCTCGTACTCCTTGGACGAAGCGTTTGAACGGGCCTCGGTCATCGTGGATTGCACTCCGGTAGGAAACCAGAACAAGGTTCAATATTACGAGAAGTACATTCCGACCACGTTGGGTTTCATTGCTCAAGGGAGCGAGTTCGGTTTTGGAAAGATGTATGCGCGGGGAATCAACGACGAAGCGCTGGTGAAAGGGAAAGAGAAGTTTCTCCAGGTCGTCAGCTGCAACACGCACAATCTTTCGGTTTTGGTGAAGACGGTCGCCATGAACAACGGACAAGAGATGGACGGGCTGGATTCAGCCCGTTTTGTCTGTATTCGTCGGGCGAACGATCTCAGCCAGGAGAACGACTTCATTCCCGCGCATCAGGTGAACCGGCACAAAGACGCCCGGTTTGGGACGCATCACGCTCGCGATGCCCATGAGCTGTTCAAGACGTTGAATCTAGACGTAAATCTCTTTTCATCGGCGATCAAAACGAACACGCAATACATGCACACGGTCTGGTTCAACTTGAAGCTGAAGAAGCCTGTAACCAAGGATGAAGTGATGCGACGGCTGAAGGCCTGCGACCGGATCGCCCTAACACATAAGAATTCGTCCAACATGGTCTTTTCGTTTGGCCGGGACCATGGACACTTCGGACGAATTCTAAACGAATCGGTCGTGGTAGAGGCGACCGTTGAGGTATTCAACGAACGAGAGGTGGTGGGATGGTCGTTCACCCCGCAAGATGGGAACTCGCTTCTCTCTTCCGTGGCGGCGACGGAGTTTTTCCTTTACCCAGAAGATTATAATAATAAAATCCAGTGCTTAAAGCCCTTCTTCTTCTCGGAAGTTTAAGTATTACTTGACCATTTTCGGGCGCTCTGGTACATAAGCGTCACATTTTTTCCCCCAGCGGAGGCACAATGAATCTGCGGCAGGGGAGTCCCAGAAAAGCAAGCGAGGATAGAGGAATGGAGCAGAAGGAAATACGGGAATACTCGATGGATCAGAGGTATCAGATCGGCGAGGTGATCCAACACCCGTTTTTCGGACGCGGGCAGGTGATTGCCAATCTACGCAAGGGAAAAATCGAGGTCGAATTCGACAAGATTGGAGTTCGTACATTGGTTTCGAACTACCGTGCCTGAAAAACGCTAACAATTTCAACAAACAAGAGCCGCGGGCCGAGACCACGGCTCTTTTTTTTCGGGAGGTCGGAAGATGGCGTTAAGAAACAATCCAAGGGTCTTGATTCCCCTGGCCGAGGGATTTGAAGAGATAGAAGCGGTGACCATTATCGACCTTCTCCGCCGGGCGGGCGTGGAAGTCATAATGGCCGGATTAGCGCCAAGAAAGACCGTAAAAGGGGCGCATTCCATCGGTTTTGAAACGGAAACATCCCTCCGAGATGTTGAGGGGCAGGATTTTGAAGCGATCATTTTGCCGGGAGGCATGCCGGGTTCGACAAATCTTGCTGAAAGCAAGGAATTGGAAGGACTTCTCCGAAAGCATCAAACGAAAGGAAGCCATCTGGCCGCCATCTGTGCCGCCCCGACCGTATTGGCGAAGTATGGGTTTCTGAAGGGAAAACGAGCGACCTGTTATCCATCTTTTGAAGCCAAGCTAGGCGGTTCGACGATCTCAAAAGAGAGCGTTGTGGAGGATGGAAATATCGTCACGAGTCGGGGCCCCGGGACGGCCATTCCGTTCGCCCTGGCCATGATCCGACGTCTCGTCGGCCCCGAAAGGGCGGAAGAGGTCAGAAAGAATATTTTGAGTTAAGGGAAGATTCCTCGTTCCAGATAGGATCGGTCCGCCTGGGAGCGCGGGAATTAACGGAATTTGTGGTCGTTTTACTCCTGAAGGAACGAATAATCATACGAATCGTCACGGCCTGCGTAATGGCCGTGCCTCCCGCCCACGCGAATGAACCAAAGCCCCACACAGGCGCCATGCATTCATCCGCCACGACCTGCACGGGCGCTGTTCTGGGCGAGTATCGCGGAAAAGTCGGAGAACTGCCCGAGGGATTTTCGCGATTGAGCCCGACGGCCTTTGACCGTCTTTGGGAGGCCGAGGCTGATTTCGAGTTTCTCGATTTGGGCGAATCGAGTGACGAAGCGATGTGGGAATACAGTCGAAAAGAATCGGTGGAAGTTGGCCGAGCCGCCAACCGGGGGCAGCCTCTAGCCACAAGCCACCAGTTGCGGGCTTTTGAGCCTTCACGCGGTCGGCTCAAGCGGAGGAAGACGTGCGAAACCTGAACCAGGAGATCGAGAAAACTCTTCAGGCGGTGGAGTATTGCCGGCGCGACCACTCGGCGGGCACACGCAATTAACTATCGTCGGCGTCCATCGATAAGCGCGGACTTTGGCTTCCTTGACAGGAGTATGCCTCGTCTATATTGGACACGTTTAGCAGCCGCGTCATGCGCCAGCATCGTTTAGCCGGAAGGGGACTCGGAAGCCTTCTACTCTCAGGGCTAAGTACAATTGCCATTGCTGTTTCTTCTTTTCCTGCGATCGGTGCCGGACGACATTCTCCTCCAGGGAGTGACGTACCTCCGACTACGGGCCCTGGCGTTGAGGATCCTTTCAATCTCACTCTTAGCGTTCTTTCGATCGAACCCTTTGTGACGACCGCTCAGCCTGCCCCCGCAAGCTTGGATGTTCCGCACGATGTGACTTTGACGTTCCATGTGGCCAGCTCGACCACCGAAGCGGCGTTTGTCTGGAGTGGTGTCACCGAAGTCAGCCACGATGCGAGGAGTTCCGTCGCCAAACAACGATTTTCCAAAAACGGGACCTATACCGTGAGGGTCACAGGCTCATACCGCACACTGGCCCCGGTCACGAAGTCGATCCAGCTCAATGTCGGCCCCGTCTCCGCAAAGGCGCTCAAAATCACGATGGTGGATCCACCTCCCGGAGCCACAGAGATCGGCCACATCAAAACCTCCTGGCCCTGTAAGGCGACGATTAACCACCCGAAATTTCAGCACCTGATTGAATGGAAAGCGTCCGGCGGCACGCCGGGAAAAGGGGTCGGTCCGTCGTTCTCCACTGTCTTCCGTAACGTGGGAGTGCATGAGTTGTCGGTCGGACTCGATCGATCGCAGAAAGCGAACTTCCATATTTACGCCGTTACAAAGATCACCCACACCAGCGACCACGGTCAGGTGATGAGGTTCGACTCTCCGATCACGTTCGCCGGCACCACAAACCCATCGGGTTTTGAAAGGTATATCCCGTGGAATGTCGACACGATGGGGGATATGCACGCTCGCGCTTCTCCCACCAGTGGAACAGGCGCGACGTTTACAACGACATTTTCTTCCGTCGACGCGACGAACCAATTCTGGGCACAGGTCTGGGGAGGAAATCTTCCGGCGTTGGCGGATCCCGATATCATATGTGGCAACAACAACATCCTTGACCCTGGTGAGGAGTGTGACGGCACCAATTTGAACGGCCAAACTTGCATCTCTCAAGGTCAGGGATTTACGGGAGGAAGTCTCTCGTGCAACGAAGATTGCACATTCGATTATTATGGATGCACGCGAATCCAGCAGCCATTCTGCGGCGACGGTATCTGCAACGCCGGTGAAAACGCCAATACCTGTCCGGGCGACTGTTCGCCGGTCTGCCTCAATGGCATCGCTGAACCGGGAGAAGCATGTGATGGGTCTGATTTGCGACTTAAGAATTGTGGCTCGTTCGGGCTCGGGGAAGGAACGCTTGCGTGCACCACAAGCTGTACCTTCGACAACAGCCGGTGCGACCTTGCGATCCGGTTTCTCGATGCGCCGGCACAGGGGTGTGACGACCTAATAGACATTGACGGTCTCAACACGGGGGAGTCTAAGGGCGACGGGACCTGTTCGCGTATCGACCAGAACCGCAAGGGGAAACCGAGCATTCTTATCCATAGCGGACAGGAAAATCTGGATGAAACCGATCTCTATTTTTCAGGTCGTGACGGCGATACGCCGTTGGCGATCAAGCGCCGCCATCTGACCCGACGGAATTATCCAAACTCCATTTTTGGTCCCGCGTGGGCCTTCAACTACCGCCACACGCTGCAACGTGATCCGAGCGGAAGCGTGATCATGGAAAGCTTCGGACGGGTCGACGTCTTTAATCCGGTAGGGACCGATGTCTGGAAAAACAACGAGGGGCGCTTTGAGTTATTAACATTCAACAGCGGCTTGAACCAATACATCCTCCGAATGCGCCACGGCTCGCGCTTGATTTTCGCCGCCGATCCCTCCGATCCAACGGTCCCAGCCATTCTTGTCCTCATCGTGTCGCGGAACGAAAACACGATCGGTTTTACGTACGAGAGCGCACTTTTGGAGCCGGTTCTCTTCCAGCGGAAGCTTCTCACGATCACCGAATCGTACGGCCGGAACATCGATTTCTTTTATGAAGATTTTGATTATCCCGACGGTGCAAGCCGAATCCATGATTTTAGCGGCCGGGAAGTCATCTATGATTACAACACGGAGGGACAGCTCGTAAGCGTTCGAAGCCCGACCGTTACGAGCACGGGCGGACTCAATGATTTCGACTTCGGAAAAGTTACGTCGTACACATACCTCAACGATCCGGATCCGCGGCTTAAAAACGCCCTGACGTCCGTCACGTTTCCGAACCAAAACGGAGGTGTCGGAGGCGGAAGTCGCTTGGAGTGGACGTATCAAATGAACTCCGGCGCACCGTTTTTCGGCCATGTCCTCACGCACACGGTCGGGAATCCCGTGGCTTCCGGCGATCTCGCCGCGGGCGGAATCTATACGTATGCCTACACGCGAATCGGAGACGCCCTCGGAGACGTCAATACGCCGACAACACAGATCGACGCCACGGACCGCCGCGGGACGTTGACTCGGTATGAGGTCAATCGAATCGGCCACATTCTCAGCGAGAAAATCTTCACGCACGGGCTTCGCGCCGGTTCTCCTCCCAGTTACGAAAAAGGAAACAGCTACAACAACGACGGCCTCATCAATCAAACCGTCGACGTCCTCGGAACGAGGGGAAACTTCACGTTTGCCGAGGGTTCCGGCTTCCCGAGAAACTCTCAAGGGAACCGTCCGCAGACCGTTTTGACGGCGGATAGCCGCGGCGGAGACCAGGTCACGATTACGGGCCAAACTGTCTACGAGCCGATTTTCAACCAGCCGTTTAAGGTGATCGATCCCCGCGGCTTCGAGACGGGGCACACGCCGCCGCAATTCACGACGACGTATTTTTACGACTACATGGAGGATCTCGCGGCGGCAAAAACGCACTTCGCGCCGGAACTCGGCCTGACGGAGGCGGAGCTTCAGCAACTCTTTGACGATGCGGGAATCACCAATCTCGGGGATCTGAACGGCGACGGCCGGATCGACCAGGACGCGGGAAACCTGATCAAAATCGATTATCCGGATGTGCCGAGGCCGGCCCAAGCCTCGCGGGTGGGGCTCGGCCCGACCGAACAAGCGGAAACGATCTTGCGATACAACGATTTCGGCCAGCTGATCTTCCAAAAAGATGCCGAAGAGAACGTAACGACCTACACGTATTTCGGAGCGATCGATCCTGAGGGAGACGGCGTCATTGACGTTCCGGGCGCCGACACTACCACGGGAGGCTATTTACGAAACGTCGTTCGGGATGACCAGTCGGCTCCGGGCCGAGAGAGCGGCCAGAAC
>DATDPG010000167.1 GCA_035292885.1 Bdellovibrionota bacterium
TTCCGAAAAGTGCGGGAACGGTCGCCCGAGGGACGCGAAGAAGCCACAGGCATCCGAAAACACCCGGCCCGTAACAAACACCGGTCACCCATTCACTGTGACGGCCATACGAAATCGGAACCTTTCCGAAATTATAAAGGAGACCCAAAAAGACGAGAGGCGCGGCAACGCCGATCAGCCACCACCGATCGGCCAGATGAAGAGCCGACAACCCGACACACGCACCGGCGGCAACACTGAGCAGAGCGTGGATTTCCGCCACACGAGTATTTTCTCGATGAAAACGAACCCAGGAATCCGGTTTTTCGACATCGGCGTTTCGCTTCCAATCCGTGATGTCGTTGAAGACATTGACGGCGTGCTGCAGAAGAACAACACCCAATGTTCCCAATAGAAATGGAATAAGGGGCGCGGCGCTGCGAGAGGCGATTGTGAACGCGGTCAGCGCCGGAAGAACAGAGATGAGGTAGATGGGAGGGTTTAACGCCTCCCACCATCCCACATGTCCGTATGCTGCAATCTTAGGCGCTGTGGCCATGGCGGCCGCAGCCTATCGGCTTTACGCCGGGGCGGCAACTGCCGAATGCTTACGAGCTTGGAATCCGGCCAAAGCCTCTTCAAACCACGAAGCATGCTGCTTTTCCGAGTCGATCACCTTTTGATATACGTTGGCGGCAGATCTATTTCCGGTCGCCAGGGCTTGATCCCGGAAGGACGGATAAATCTGCGACCACTCGCGGTTTTCGACGCGAATTGCGACTTTTAAAGCTTTTTCGATCATCCCTTCAGGGTTATTCGCAACCAAGCGTTCCATGTTGGCGTTGATGGCCGAAAGAGCGTCCTTGGCTCGCGCCGTATCTTTTCCTTCCTTGGGCGCGCCGATCTCTTGATACAGCTCTCGGAGCCACTTCGAGTGCAGCTTCTCTTCTCCCGCCACTTTCATGAACAGGCGCGCGATTTCCGGATAGCCGGCCGCATCCGCCCACTTGGCGAACGAAGGATACATCACGTCGTTTTCGTATTCTTCAACATCCACGAACGAATCCGCGGACTTGAGGGGTTCCACATTCTCCTCCGCAGCCGCAAAACATTCGAAGATGGCGTCTTCAGTCACTTGTCCTTTTTCCATAAGTTCTCCCCTGTGTTGAATGGATGATCTAGAATTCAGAAATTTCTGAATTGCCGAGTAAGTCAATTCCTGATTTAGATCATCGTCAAGGTTTATCGATGGACTCCACTCTTCTCGATGATTGAAAACTTTCGAAATATCGCCCGACAATATGATCTCTTGAACACGATCATATCGTTCGGCCAACATTGGCGTTGGAAACGCCGCCTGGTCGCCAAGGCGTTGGAGCTTTGCGGCAATCCGCCGACGAAACCGGTACTCGACATTTCCACAGGCACCGGAGACGTCGCGGCTCGTTTCGTTTCCGTTCGGAACGGCCATGCCTTCTCCGTCGTCGGATTGGATCCTTGCCGGGAGATGATGGCCGTCGGACGCGCAAAATACGGCGGGCGCTTTCTTTGGACGGAAGGCTTTTCGGAGGAGCTTCCTTTTCGCGATCGCTCCGTCTCCATTATTTCCTGCGCGTTCGGCGTGAGAAACTTTGGCGACTTGGCGCGCGCATTTCGGGAATGGAAGCGGGTGCTTGTCCCGGGCGGCATCGCGGCCGTATTGGAAACGCACCCTACGCCTCCCGTTTGGTACCGGCCCGCGATTCTTCTCTACTGGAATCACGTGATGCCCCGTATTGGCCAGCTCTTCAGTCGAAAGGCCGCGTACGAATATCTCCGAGACTCCACGCTCCATTTTCTAAATCCGGCGAGAATGATCGACGTCGCTCGGAGTGCGGGATTGCGGCATGTCCATTCGGAATCGCTGATGGTCCGTGGTATGGTCAGCCTGACTTTTTTCCGAAATGACGACTGAGCACGAAATCTCGAACATGAGCGCCGAAGAAGTGGCCTTCGCGGAGATTATCGGCGACCTTGTCGAACAATGGGGTTTTAAACGTCATCTCGGCCGAATCTGGTCTCTCCTTTACCTTCGAAAAGACGCTTTGAGTCCCCGGCAGATTCAAAACGAACTTTCGCTCAGCGCAGGCAACGTCAATTTGCTTTTGGGTGAATTGCAAACGTGGGCGGTCGTAAAGCGAATCCGAGTTCCGGGCGATCGAAATTTTTATTTCGAAGCCCAGACCCATATTTGGAAATCGATTGCCAATGTATTGCAGACCCGGGAACTTCGGATTCTGGATGAAGCGATCGGCGGCTTACGGAAGCTGGGGCAGATTCTCGAAAAACATCCGAAGAAAGAGATCGCTTCGTTTCAACTCAAGCGGATTCAGCATGTCCAAAGCGTGATTGAAACCGCTTCCGTATTGTCGTCTCTGCTTGTAAATTCGCCCCCGGAGCGCCTCAACAAAATCGGCAAGCTTATCGGCCGTCTTCGGAACATGTAGCCCATTTCTCAGGTCGATAGAAACTCCCTCATCGTTCGAACACCGAATCCCGTGCCCCCCTTGGGACAAATGGGAGAGTCGTGTTCGAGAAACGCCGGGCCGGCGATGTCAAGATGCGCCCACGAACCGGCGGAAACAAATTCCGAAAGGAACAACGCGGCCGTGATGGCGCCGGCATATTTGCCGCCGACGTTCCGTAGATCGGCGACGTCGCTTTTCAGAAGGCGCATGTACGCTTTTTCCATCGGAAGTCGCCAAAATCTTTCTCCAACGCGCTCGGAAGCTTGGCCGATCCCCTTCGCCAGCTTGGAATCAAACGTAAACATTCCCGCAACATCCTCCCCTAGCGCAACCATACAGGCTCCGGTAAGCGTGGCGGCGTCGATTATGTGATCCACCTTCAGCGTGCTCGCGAAAGAAACAGTGTCCGCCAGAATCAGGCGGCCTTCGGCGTCGGTATTTTCAATTTCAACGCTCTTGCCGTTATGAGCCACAAAAACGTCTCCCGGTTTGACGGAATGCGCGCCCGGGAGATTTTCGACCAGTGGCGCGAGGCCGTGCAGATGTACCGGAATTTTAAGCTCCGCGGCCAGCCATACGATCGCCAGAACAGCCGCCGCACCCGCCATGTCGGCTTTCATACCGTACATATGATCCTGGGACTTGAGCGACAAGCCGCCCGAATCGAACGTGACTCCCTTTCCGCAAAAGGCGACTTTCTTCTTGGATTTCCCTTTCGGCTTATATTCGAAATGCAGAAGGCGCGGTTTTTCCTGACTCCCCATTCCGACGGCTAGAATGAGATTCATTCCTCGCTTCTTCAGTTCCGCCTCGCCGAATACTTTCAGAGAGACGCCTTGCTCCTTGGCGATCTGCTTGGCCTGGGTTTCCATAAAGCTCGGGTTCACGACGTTGGCCGGCTCGTTGACGAGGTCCCGGCTAAAAAATATCGCCCGCACCGTCGGGATCACCATGGCTAAAGTTTTCTCGGCCAACACCTTCGCTCGCTTGTCGGGCGCTCCCGCGGAAATTTTTTGAAGGAGCGGCTTGTGATTGTTCTTTCGGTATTTGTCGAATCGATACGTACCAAGGAGAAAACCTTCCAGGGCGACGTCGAAGTCCGGTCCGATGTCCTTGCCGCTCACAAACGGAAGTCCCACATGCTGGACCTTCCGCTCCAAGATCTCCTTGGCAGCCGTGCCGTAAGCGTTTCGCAGGGCCGACCGGTCGTAATCTTTGCGCTCTCCCAAACCGATTAAGAGGACCCGCGACGCGCCGAAACCCTCCAGGTCAATCCAATGACATTTTCCGGCTTCGGCATCGAAGCGATCGCGGTCGATCCGTTTTTGAATAAGCCGGGACAACTCTTTGCCCACTTCATTCTCGCGCCACGGGAGCGCGCCGCCGCGAAATACGGGCAATACCACGACTTCGGAATTCAGTTTCGAAGCGGAAGCGGACTCGACGGACACCGAAAACGACAATTTAGGAATCGACATCGGCCTATCGTGCCGAGTGCCCTGGAAATGTCTACTTGACACGTAAGAAACGTGTTGTATAAGCGCCCCCGATTTTAGAAAGTTTCGAGCTTCTTCTGTTGGGCTGAGGTTGGACGTAGCTGTCGCAGGATTGAGTTCCCGTTGAGTTGAATATTCACCCTTGCTGAATTTGGAAGCTCGTAGGGATAGAGGGGATGGCCTTTTCGTCATCCCCTCTTCTTTTTGGGCAATGTTTCCCCAGAAAACTTGAGACCGCTTTGATTCTGTGGCAGAGTTACGCGCAACGGTCGCTGAGTTCCCTTCGTCCGGCAGATGCAGAAGACTAACTTTTAAGTAATTGAAAATATTTGTTAATTAGTATAATTTAACGTGTTGCGTTGTGACGCCCGCGGCGAGTATAATACGCGCGCCATGTGTTTGCCTGGTCAGCGATGGGCTATGTGTGCCCCATTTATTGCGACCTTGTATCTATTATTGGGGTGTCTTGTTCTCATGTCTCACGCCTGTGATTCTCACACGCCGCTGATCGACACGGCGGCTCGAGACGCTTATCTCTCGCGACAGGCAGATTTATCGGGGGACGACTCGGAGCCTTCGGCCGCGATCGGCAACCCCTCGGGCGGAGATCACACTCCCAGCGGCGAATCGAGTCCTTCTCGCGAGGGCGTTTCCGCCCCGGCTCCACCGCCATCTGGAGGACCAGGTGTATCGGCGCCGGCCCCTTCTCCTTCTGCATCATCTGTCGTGCAACGGCCGGTCGGTCTCGGTGTCACGCAATTTTCCGCGGGCGGGCGTACTACGGTACAGACGGCGCTGGGAGCTGCGATCGATCAAGCGAATCTCCTTCCCTCTTCCGGGGAAAGTCAGCCGGTGATCTTCTTTTCGGATTCCGGGCCTCGGGGACGGGCCTATCTCGCCCGCGTCGGAGAAAATTACCGAATCACGGGCGGCAAGAACGCCGATCACCCGCCGCATGCAGGTGAAGTATTTTCGCGCGCTCAGATCGAGCGGAGCAAGGAAGGCTCTCGAACGGTTCTCTTGAAAGGAAAGGAGACTACATTTTCGTTGGACCTGGACCAGGACGAGCCGAAACCTTCGATGTGCAGTCTGGTAACGGGAAAGTGTTATCACGACGGGGATATAAACGAAGCGGAAAAACATCACCATCCGGAGAATGAGCAATACATTCTCGTCCAGTATGACAAGAGGATGAATGTCGACCCCCGCTCGACGGCTACAAGCGCTGTCCCGGATGTCGTTTCCTGGGAAGATCTAGGCCAAAAAAATCCGACATGGACGGCGTTTCTGTTTACGAGGGAATACAAGGCGTTCGCCGATGTCTATTCCACGGCGGATCTTTGGTTTAGGTATATAAATGACGGGAGGGATCCGCGCGGATGGTATCTCTTTATGCGACGAACCAAGGGTAAGAATACAGACCCTTGGGTAAAGATTGCCCTAAACGAAAGTATTCAGGAACCGAATCGCATGAAAACGGACGGTGGAAGAACCGTCGTCATCCTTCGACCGCAGAACCATGCGAAATCTCGCGAGCCCCTGAATGCGCTTCACGGCGCCGTGATCGAACCTAACGGCCAGGAGCTTTGGTTCGTGGCCGTCCCTTCGCCGACGAAACGTTCCGGCCCCGAGTTGGCTTCCGCCGGAAGATAACCCGAATAGGAATTCCCTCGAGTTTAAGCCGAAGCGTCAGCTCGTTTTCCCAAAATCGTTCGTATTCGGGCGTCGCCCAGCGGGGATCGTTGCACCAAACAAAAAACGTCGGCAGACGCTCTTGCGCCTGGGTTAGGCTGTGCAATCGCAATTTATAACCGGCCTTACCTCCAGGAGAATATTGCGCCAGATCGTCAAACTCAGGATCGAGTTCTTGCGGCGTGAATATCTTCGCCTTTCGTTCCCGAATTCTTTTTGCGTCCTTCAAGATCGATTGCACGCCGAGGCCGGTTTTGGCCGATACAAACCGAACCGCCGCAAACCGAAGAAACGGCGCTTTCTCGTAGAGTTCCTCACGAAATTCATGACGACTCGATTCGGAATCTTTCACCAGATCCCACTTGTTGGCAGCTACCAAGAGCCCGCACCCCTGTTCCACGACCGCTCCGCCGATCCGTTCGTCCTGCGTCGTCATTTGATCGGCCGCATCCAACACCAGGACCGCCACATCGCACCGTCCGATCGCGCGCAAGGCGCGAATCGCCGAAACCGCTTCAATTTCGTCCGTCACCTTGGTCTTGCGCCGCAGGCCGGCGGTGTCGAGCAGTGTAAAAGTCCCCTCGCCCGTTTCGAGAAACGTGTCCACGACGTCTCGCGTGGTTCCAGGAGCGTCTGAGACCGCCACACGCGGCTCCTTCAAGATCGCATTGATCAACGACGATTTCCCCACATTGGGGCGGCCCAAGAATGCCAGCGAAGCCGTGACGTTGCGCCGTTCGGCCGCCGAAATCTCGAACGCCGGATTCGAGGAGAATTGGGATTCGATGCTCTCTCGCAGCGCATCTATTCCGCTGTTGTGTTCCGCCGAAACTTCCAAAAGCGGGTCGAATCCAAGTTTAAAAAACTCTTCACTCGACGTTTTGCGCGCCGCCGGGTCCATTTTATTCACCACGGCGAGCATCGGCTTTCCGCGTTTGCGGAGATACGCGGCGATTTCCTCGTCGAGCGCCGTCAGTCCCTCGCGGCCGTCCAATAAGAACAGCAGGAGATTTGCCTCTTCCACGGCTTGATCCACCTGCTGGTTGACGACGTCGGCGAGGGCGCCTCCCTCGGGGTTTCCGAGTCCGCCGGTGTCGACCAACCAGACTTGGCCCTTTTGAAGCGGCGCCAAAGCAAAAATACGGTCCCGTGTGATGCCGGGCCGGTCATGCACGATCGACCGGCGCTGGCCGACGAGACGATTAAAGAGTGTCGATTTGCCTACGTTAGGCCGGCCGACAATGGTGATGATGGGATGGCTTTGAATCGAATCCATTCCAAACTCCGCACGGTTCACGGGGCCTCATTCGATGTTTTCGAAGAATGTGGTTCATCGGTCCCATCGGACTCGTCCTGGAGGAGACGGAGCGCCTCTTGAGCACTTTGTTGTTCGGCTTCTTTTTTACTTTTCGCGCGTCCCCTCCCCCACACCCGATCCTCAATGAGGACTTCGGATTCGAAGACCTTGCTGTGATCGGGTCCACCCTCGTTCACCAGCCGATACACCGGCGTCGTCCGATACTTTTGCTGGATTCTTTCTTGAAGGAGCGTCTTGAAATCTTGGTGAGGTCCTTCCGTTTCTGCGAGTTCGATCGCTTCGTTCAGATGACCGCGCACAAACGCGGCTGCGTCGGACAGTCCTCCGCTCAAATAAACCGCGGCTATCACGGCTTCGAACGCATCCGCCAGAATGGAATCCTTCTCTCGCCCCTGCGTCAGTTCTTCTCCCTTACCCAAGCGAAGGTACGTCCCCAAGCGCATGTCCCGTGCCGCGGTCGCCAGCCGCCGTTCGTTGACGATCGACGATCGGTATTTTGAGAGCATTCCTTCGGGCTCGCCGGGATATCGTTCCATCAAGAAATCGCTCACGACAAGGTTCAAAACCGCGTCACCCAAAAACTCGTAGCGTTCGTTATCCGTAACTTCGCCGGAATTGGATTCGTTGACGTACGACCGGTGCGTCACTGCGATCAAAAGATGCTCGTGTGTGGACAAAGGATGCCCCAGGACTTCTTCGATTTCACGCGCCAGCGTTTCGATCGGCTCTTCCGCCACGATTAGGCCACCTCTCGCATCACGGAAATCTCTCCCCGCACGACATCCCCTTCCAATTGAAGTAGGGAGACTTCGATCTCGTGTCCCATCAGGCGGTCGGCACCGTGCAATCGAACGGGGACATAATGCGGAGTATATCCGCAAAGGCGCCCCAGACGGTCTCGCTTCCGTTCCACCAAGACCGATTGAGTTGTTCCGAGAAAGAGCGAACTGAATCGCCGCTGTTTTTGCCGGCTTAACGCCCGCAGTCGACGAACACGTTCCTTCTTAACGGCCGGAGGCACGTCATCCTCATACGACATCGCCCTCGTTTTCGGACGGGGCGAATAAGGGAACACGTGGAGATATGTGAATGGAAGCTCTTCCATGGATCGAATCGTCCGCTCAAAATTCTCTTCGGTCTCCCCCGGAAAGCCGACGATGATATCGGTCCCGATGGAGATCGTTTCGCGCGCTCCGGCCAAAGCTCTAATCCGTCGGGCGAAGAGATCGACCGAATATTTCCGGTTCATTCGGCGCAGAATTGGGTCCGAACCGCTCTGAAGCGGGATATGAAAATGGGGCCGGAGGTTCGCACGGGTCGCCACAAGACGGATGAAATCAGGAGTCAACGTCGTCGGCTCCAGAGAACTGACGCGAAGTGCGACCGCCGGCGCCGCTTTGGATATCGCTTCAATCGCCTCCGGCAGGCGAGTGCGCGGCGAGAGATCCCGCCCGTAAGCTCCCAGATGCGTGCCGGTGATGACGATCTCCCGGTATCCCTTTCGCTCAAACTGCCGGACCTGTGCGCAAAGTTGCGCCAGCGGAATCGACCGGCTTCTCCCTCGAACGTACGGAAGGATACAGAACGAACAATAAGAATTGCATCCGTCCTGCATCTTGAGAAATGCCCGCGTTCGTCCCGAAAATTCTTCTAGGATCGCTTCGCCCGGATACGTCGGCAGCGAAAATCCCAAATGTGCGGGGAGCGATGCCTGTTCCGTAATGCGAAGCAGGTTCGTGACGCCGCCAAATTCTTTCAGCTTTTCAGGCGCCGCTTCCGCATAACAACCGGTCACGACAATCTTTGCGGCGGGATGCTCGCGGTGCACGCGACGCAAGAGTTGTCGTACCTGGCGATCGGTCGAGGCCGTAACGGTGCAGGTATTGACCAGGACGACGTCTGGGCGATCTCCGTTTCGGATCAGCTGACATTGGCCCGTTTGAACGAGCGACTGCTCCATCCGGACCGTATCGGCCAGATTCACTTTGCAGCCGAACGTGTAAGTCTTTACACGGACTGGAAATTTTTCTAACGCGACATCCAACATGAACGGTCCGTTATAGGCAGGATTCAAGTTGAGTCAAGCGAGGAATCCTTTAGAATCCCCGCATGCATTCTTTAAAGAGTCTCACCCTCAGCCTTGTTTTCATGGGCGGCTGTTTTGTCGCCACAAATGCGACGGCCCAGCTCTATATTCATCCCCGCGCCGGAGCGACGATACCGACGAGCGGAGACGATATCTCGTACACGTTGGGACTGTCGGTCGGATACCAATGGACTCGGTTTTTCGCGACGGAAGGCACTTACATGCGCTGGATCGCGACCGGCAGCGGTGCGGACGGTGACGAAGTCACGGGACAGGGGATCTTGGGGTACCCGACGGAATATTTCACGCCTTACATAA
Source organism: Bdellovibrionota bacterium (assembly GCA_035292885.1). Taxonomy (NCBI): domain Bacteria; kingdom Pseudomonadati; phylum Bdellovibrionota; species Bdellovibrionota bacterium. The sequence continues at coordinate 9,397 of DATDPG010000167.1, forward strand.
ACGGAGGCGTCGGGTTTTTGCATACGGAAATCGCCGGAAACAATGAATTTGATCCCGTCTATCTCGTGGGAGCCGGTATCTCTCTTCATCCGTTTCGCTTTTTTTCCATCGGCGTCGGCGTCACTTACGAAATCGTGGACGGGAGAACCGATTTTATCCAGCCTTCGGTTGGCATCGGCCTGACGTTCTGACCTCGAAGCCAAAAATCGGCGTCTTCGGCGGGAGTTTTAACCCGCCCCACGTAGGCCACCTGATGGCCGCGGTTTATTCACTCAAGGTTTTCGACCTCGACGAAGTCTGGTTTGTTCCGACCTACCGTCATCCCTTTTTGAAACGTTCGGCGCCCTTTTCGACGCGGGTCCGCTGGTGCAAAAAACTGATTTCGAATTTGGGGCCCCGATTCCGTGTTTCTACGATTGAACGAGAATTGAAAGGGGACGGAAAAACACTTCACACGCTCATGGCCCTGAAAAGGCGTTTCCCGAAAAAACAGTTCCGACTGATCATCGGCTCCGACCTGTTGCGTGAACGGCGTAGCTGGTATCGATTTCCGGAAATTGAACGACGGTTCGGCGTTTTGATCGTTCCGCGCAAAGGCTCCTCCAAATCGCCGTTCGCCCTCCCCAACGTCTCAAGCTCCGAAGTCCGTCGCCGGCTTCGATCCAAGAAATCTTTAGCCGATTTGCTGACGCCAGCTGTTGCCCGCACGTTACGTTCGTAACGGGTTCCTGAAAAACTCGATTTGTGGAAACGAGGTGAGCGAAATAGGGGCTCTTTAGTTTCTTACGTACGGCGGAAGGGGCGGTAGAGCCATAAAGGCGATCGAATGCAATGCTAGAATCAAGGTTAACGCTCGATACAGTAGAGCAGGCCGAGAAGAAATGCTCCAGGATTTTGCGACACGAATGAGCGTCCAAAGTGATGTAACAATAGCAGTTAAGATGGAAAGTAGAGCGACGCTTCCAAGGGTCCAAGCAAAAGGCAATTCAGAGCCAAAGATATCTCGTAGGTACTCAAAAGGATCCGCCATCAATAATCCAAGCCAAACGACAAAAGGGAATCCAGCGACGCTATAGGATGCCATCCGAAAGAGGGTGAAATCTCTTCTCTCTAGCCTCGAATCATTCGGTTTTCGTTCTAACAAAAAGATCACAAGGAATATGAATACAGCTGACAACATCAGGCTTACCCGCCAAACGTCGATACCCATTCGAAACGCAACATAGTTACATCCCATTCCGAAAATCGTTTTTTCCACAGATAACATTTTAGCCTAGGACGCGGTCGATCCAACCGCCACCGACCACCGCGTCGCCTCGGTAAAACACCGCCGCTTGGCCTGGTGTGATCGCCCGCTGTGGGGAGGCAAAACGAACGACGATTCGTCCGTCCATAACTGTTTCGACCTTTGCCGACGCCGGTTCAAAACGGCTTCGGATTTTGACGTCGAAATTCTCGCCCTCCTGGGGCGCATTTTCCACCCACCTCGGTTCGCGCAGTTCAAACTGACATTTATACAGGTCCGCTTCCGAGCCCACGACGACCGTACCATCGGAGCGAACGTCGAGGACATACCGCGCCTGCAACGCGGGAAGGCCCAGACCTTTCCGTTGACCGACCGTAAATCGATGGATCCCCTCATGCCGACCCAGCTCTTCACCCGCTTCACTTACCAGTCTTCCGGGACACCGGTTTTGTGATTCAACCTTTTTCTCAACAAATGAGACATAATCATCTGGAACAAAACAGATTTCTTGACTGTCTTGTTTGTCGGCGACTGGAAGACCCGCCTCCGTGGCGAGACGACGGACCTCGCTCTTGGGGAGATGTCCGATCGGAAAGAGAAGCATCTTCAATTCTTCCTGCGTAACGCCGTACAAAAAATAGGACTGGTCTCGGCTCTGTTCCACGGCACGTAAGAGTTGATAGCGGCCCCCAACCTTTTCCTTACGGGCGTAATGACCCGTGGCGAGATATTGTGCCCCCAACTCCTTCGCTCGTACGAGCAGTGTCGAGAACTTCACGTCCTGATTGCAGCGGATGCAGGGGTTGGGTGTTTCGCCGACTTGGTAGCTTTGGACGAAGTTGTCGATCACGTGCCGTTCGAACGTCTTCTCGAAATTGGCGACATAGTGCGGAATCCCAAGCAGGTCGGCTACCTTGCGGGCATCCTGAAGATCCTCTGGCGTGCAGCAACCGTGCGTTGCTTCGCGCTCGTACGACCAAAGACGCATCGAGATACCCACGACGTCATACCCCGCGCGAACCAAAAGGAGAGCCGCCACGGAACTGTCCACCCCGCCGCTCATGGCTACGACCACTCTGTCTTTTCGTCCGACCAGCATGGGCCAGGCATCCTACCGATGTTCTGAAGTCGCTACAACCACCAGAGGTTCAAGATCGGCCAGCTTTTTGGGCCCAATTCCCGGAACATGATCCAGCTGGCGAACCGTCCGGAATGGACCATGAAGCCTTCGATAAGCGAGAATTTCCGTCGCCAATTTGGGTCCGACACCCGGTAACGCGATCAGCTCGCGGTAAGAGGCGCTGTTGACGTCAATCCGATCCCCCGAAAGCAGGCGTCGTTCAGGGCTCAGGGACGGCGCGGACAGCGGGACTCCCTGCGCCGTTCCGACCGCCGGAGACGGTTTCAGCGTTTCTGTTTTTCTCGGCCAAGAGAGAACCGCCAGACCCGCGAATGCGATGATGAGAAAGAGTTGTGAACGCCGAGAAGTCATCGCCCGTCAATTCACTTCCTTCGCCAGGCCGAACGCATCGTGAAGTGCACGAACGGCAAGTTCGGCATAACGATCATCGATAACACACGAAATCTTGATGTCGGAAGTGGAGACCGCCGCGACGTCAATCCCCTCTTTCGCCAGCGTTTGAAACATCTGCGCCGCGACCCCCGAATGACTTCGCATGCCGAGACCGACGGCAGAGATCTTTGCAATGCGGTCCTGCAGAAGGATTTCCGTTTTTGAATCACTTTTCGCAAGTTTCTGCGCAATCGCCGCCGCCTTATCGAACGATTCCCTCGGAACCGTAAACGTAATGTTCGTCTTTCCGTCCGATCCGCGGTCTTGGACGATCACGTCGACAACGATCTGCGCCTCAGCGAGGCCCGAAAACAGTTTTTCCGCGGCGTGGACCGGATCCGGCAAATGGCGAACCGAGATTTTTCCTTCCTTGCGATCGCAGGTAATTCCCGACACCACCGTTTTCTCCATATCTCGGTCCTCCTTTTGAACCCACGTTCCCTCTCCGTCATCGAACGACGAGAGAACTTGAAGCGGAATCTGATAGCGCTTCGCCAACTGGACGGAGCGGCTTTGCAGCACCTTCGCGCCCAAGCTGGCCAGCTCCAACATCTCGTCATAGGAAATTTTTCGAATGGGACGGGCGTCGGCGCAGATTTGCGGATCTGCCGTAAACACCCCCGGAACGTCGGTGAAAATCCGGCAGACCGAAGCTTCCAGGGCTACGGCCAGAGCCACCGCCGTCAGGTCCGATCCGCCTCGACCCAGCGTGGTGATCTCACCTTCTTCCGTAACGCCCTGGAAACCGGCGATCACAACCACTTCCCCGCTGTTCAAGCGGTCTTTAACACGATGAGGAGCGACGAATTCGATTTGGGCCTCACCAAAATTTCGATCCGTACGAATCGGAACCTGGTGCCCCAGCAACGCCAAGCTCGGTATCCCTTTGCTTCGAAGGGCGATGGCCAAAAGCCCTGCGGAGATCTGCTCCCCGGTCGAAACCAAGAAATCCAGCTCCCGGGCCGGTGGCTGCGGAGTGAAGTGACGGCCCAGAGCCAGAAGCCGGTCGGTCTCGCCCGCCATAGCGGAAACAACGGCGACGATTTTCTTGCCCGCGCGGGCGTCACGTCCTAGGCGGTCCGCGATCGCATGGATCCGGTCCAGGGTCCCTACGGAACTCCCGCC
>DATDPG010000168.1 GCA_035292885.1 Bdellovibrionota bacterium
GGCCTACCCTCAGGTGATCGCCGTGGGAGCCTTTGAGCCGGGGCAGTCGCCCGCGCTCTACTCGAATTTTGGTCCGAACGTGGACGTAATGGCGCCGGGGGGAGGCGTACCGCCGGAACAGTTCATGGACGGGATTCCGAACGGTATCTTGAGCACATATGTCGAACCGAACTCGAATGAATCGTCGTGGAAATTCATGTCCGGAACGTCCATGGCCAGCCCGCATGTGGCGGGAATCGTGGCTCTCCTCCTGGGCGTAAACCCGGCGCTGGCACTCGCGGATGCGCGTGAATTGCTATTTGCGCATTCGTACTTGGAAAATCTCCAGGGATGTTCGAACCAGCGGTGCGGGCGCGGAGAACCCAACGTTCTGGAAATTCTTTCCGCCGCGGAAACGGCCGTTCCTTCCACGGCGAAGATTCAGCTGACCCGGGACTGGGTTCCTTTGACCGACGCAAAGTTCGAAACGACGCTTTCGATTCCAAATACCGGGGGCGACAAACTGAAAATGATTTCAGGGGAAGAAATCCGAATCCGGCCTGTGTCGGCGGCGGCCTGGCTTTCGGTGACCGAGAACGACACTGAAAAGGGGATCGACCTCCAAATTAAAGTCGCGAAGGATAAGGCCCCCACGATCCCGCAGAGTGTTTCGGTGGAAGCCGTGACCAACGCAGCGGAGATTGAAACCACCGAGAACGGCGATTCCACCATCAGCCATAACGGTGTGATTCGATTGTTCGTTTATTACGAACCCAAGGAAACGATGCACGTGGCGCTCGTCAAAGACTCGGACGATCATGCCGCGTTCGAATGGGCGGCCGCGCAGCCAGATCAAAAATATGCCTACCATCTTGATCCACCGCCGGAAGGGGATTACTTCATCTACGCGGGCAGGGATGACGACGGCGACGGAAAGGTCTGCGGTGTCGGAGATTATTGCGGCGCCTATCCGTCGCTGGAGCAACCCCGAAAGATTCATGTTCAGCCGGGCACAGTTATGAACGACCTTGATTTTGACGTAACCCCCAACTACCTCGAAAATTTCGAGATTTCGCTCCCCAAACCGACCGAGGGAGTCTCTCCATGAAGCGCCGGGTTTGGGTCACACTAAGCGGGTTCTTTCTATTGAGCGCCTCGTCGCCGGCGCAAGCGCAATTCAATTTCTGCTCGGGCACCGGAAATCCACCCTGGTGTGCGGTGATTCATCAGAACAACACGTTCGACAAAGATAAAACTCAGTGCATTGAAGTCCGTTCGTGGTCCGAGTACGTCGACCTACACAAGTATCTCGTCAAATCGGTGGCGATCATGCCGGGCGCACCGGTTCACCGAGCTGAAGACGATTCCAGCTTTCCGGAGCCGAGGAAGTGGGGAGTCCGGCTCGAACAATTGGATCAAGAAAGGTTTCTCGTCCTGGCTGTGGCCGTCAAGAAAGACCCGACATTATCTTCCTTGTACGAACTGCTTTCGCCGAAACTCGAATCAGGCACCCTCGCGATTCCGATCCGGGTTACGGCCGGCCAGGATGCGGGAGGAAGTTATGCCCCTCTAAATGTTCGAGGCGGATCCTATTGGATCGTAGCGACCACGCCGGCGCTCCTTCGAATTCTTCAAATTTCTTCCACACGCGAGATCCGAAACATCCAGTTGAAGCTCGAAGGCTCGGAGGAAAAAATACTCGACTGCGTCCCGATTTCGAACATCCTTCGCAGATAGAGCGCCGTTTCCTCGGGGAGGGGCGTCATCGACGCCATCGGCATCGCTTACCTGTTTTAACGCTTGTGGCCCCCCTATCCCTTTGATAGATAACGTGCCGAGGAGACCCTGCATGATTCATCGATTGCGCCCCGTTTTGTGGATTTTAGTTCTATTCGGCCTTGTCCCCGCCTTTTCTTCGCTGGCGGCCAGCCTTGTGATCAAGACGGAGAAAGACCCCTATGCCGTCTTTTATCCGGCAAAAGCCTATGCCTGGCACCCGCTCTCGGACGTTCATCCGAAGTTCGACGGGGACATCCGGGCGGCGCTGGATCGTGAGCTAACGGCGCATGGATTTCAGAAATCGACGGCCGGAAAGCCCGATTTTTGGGTGGGTTATCAATTTAAGCGCGAAGAGATGACGAAGAAAACGCCGCAGACCTTCCATGGAGGCGATTACAGCTGGACCGAGAAACAATATCGCCTCGGAACGTTGATTATCGACGTCTTCTCACCGGACCAGCGGCGCATCATTTGGAAAGGCTGGTCTGAATCGAACTACGATCCGAAATTGAGCGACGAAAAGAAAATTCAAATGGCCAACGACGCAATCAAGCAAATCGTCGTCCAAATGCCGCCTCCCGGCTAGCGCTACATTCCGCAGTCGCCCTTTTGCATCTCGGAACGCTCCAAGGCGATCCGAGCTTCCTATTCAGTGACCAAGATCAGTGTTTCTCCTTCCAGACCGCCTAAGAACAGGCAAGGCTCGAACGAAAGGAGAATGATGAATTTTACTCAACTACGCTTCGGAATGTTGCTAATGGCTTGCGCGGCGGTAATTTCAGCGTGCGGGGGAAGCGGAAATATCGGTGCGGTTTGCGACGCAGCGGGTAATCAACTTTATGCTGAATGCGATCAGACCGACGCTACCGACCAACAGACCATCTGGAACGCGCTTCAGGGGATGGGAGTTTCCATATCCACGGCCGAGATCGCGACGTTTCCGAAGGAAGATGCGATTAACGAATGCTCGAGCGGTCTCTCCGAGGGACAGGCGCAGATCACAGACGCCGATGTAGCACAGTTTAAAGCGGAACTTGCCGTTGCATCGACCTGCGAAGAAGTGGTGGACGTCATCCTTACCGCCGTCAACAGTCTCTGACCGAGCGCTCACCGCCGCGGTTAGTCGGCAAGGCCAGCTAAACCCGAACGGTTCCCTGTATCCGTTTGGATCTTCCGTATTTGCGGCGGATCGGTTCGACGACAGTCCGGATGAAACGGCCGACCTGTTCGGGAGCCATGCCGACCAACTGCTCTGGTTTCGACCGAATCATCAACTTAGGCAGGACGCCGGAAAACGCGGCATCTTTACGAATCCGCGCCAAGAGATCGTTGTTCCCCCCTTTCTCCCGAATTTGGTGAATGACTTCTTCGGCATGTTTTCGAATCCGTTCGTGAAGTACCTGGCGGTCGCCGCCGGCGCGAACGGCGGCCATGAGAATCTCTTCCGTCTGAAGAAACGGAATTTCCTGATCGAGGTGCTGCGCGATAACGGATTCCCGGACCTTCAGGCCGGATGCTATGTTGATCGCGAGATTTAAAACGCCGTCCGTGACCAAGAATGCCTGCGGAATCACCAACCTTCGGTTGGCCGAGTCATCCAGCGTCCGTTCGAACCATTGGTTGGATGCCGTTTCGAAACAGTTCCCGACCAGATTGATCACGAAGCGGGAAAGGGCGACCATTCGTTCCGACCGCATCGGGTTTTGCTTGTACGGCATCGCGGACGATCCGACCTGGGAATCCTCTCGCGGTTCCTCCACTTCGTGAAGCGCCTGAAGAATCCGAAGATCATTTCCCATTTTTGACGCGGATTCGCCGATCCCCGCGAGCAGCGTGATGATCCGCGTATCCACTTTGCGCGGGTAGGTCTGACCGGTCACCAGATAGGAAGAAGAAAATCCCATCTTTTTTCCCACGCGCCGGTCGAGCTCTTCGACTTTCCGTTTGTCTCCGTCGAAGAGTTTTACATACGTGTCTTGCGTTCCCGTCGCCCCCTTGACGCCGTGGAATCGGAGTTCCGACTGTTCGAATTCGAGGCGCGAAAGATCCATCACAAAATTTTGAAGCCACAGGCAGGCCCGCTTGCCCACGGTGGTCGGTGCCGCCGCCTGA
>DATDPG010000169.1 GCA_035292885.1 Bdellovibrionota bacterium
GAATAGATGGGAGGGAGTTGGTCCTGCGTTCCGACGAAACGGTCCAACACGGATCGCAGAGCGACTTGGCTCATATCCACGGGCCGTTCGGCGATTACGCGCCCGACGGAATCGTACGTGTCGGTCTCTTTCCCGAGGAGAAAGCCAACACCAATAACACGGGTGCGAGCCGGCGAGCACGAGTCACCGGCCCTTTGGCATAGAGGGTATGCGTTTCATGCTAGGATGCCGCCGTGTCGGAAAGCTTTTTTGCATTGACGCCGGATCGGGTCTTGGCCGCAGTGGAAGCTTCTGGCCTAAGGTGCACGGGTAGATGCATGACCCTTAACAGTTACGAAAACCGAGTCTACGAAGTGGAGCTCGAAAGGGAGATATCGGACGACTCCAACGGCAAGCATGCAATCGCCCACCGAAGGGTCGTAAAGTTCTATCGGCCGGGCCGATGGAGCCGAGAACAGATCCTGGAAGAGCATCAATTCCTCTTCGACTTACTTGAAAATGAAGTTCCCGTTGTCGCTCCAGCTCGTTTTCCGGATGGGCAAACCCTTCATCAAACAGAAGGCGGGGGTCTTTGGTACGCCGTGTTTCCGAAGGTAGGAGGCCGAATCCCGGATGAAATGAATGTGGAACAACTGCAATGGTTAGGGCGATTACTCGCTCGGATTCACAATGTTGGTTCCGCACGCAAATGCAGTACAGGATCCAGCTGACGCCCCAGACATACGGCATCTCGAATTTGGAATACCTGTTACGCGAGAATTGGATACCTGCGAATTTCCGAACTCGCTACGAATCGGCAGCCCGAGAAATCTGCACAATGGCGGAGTCTCTCTTCGCCACAAGCTCCGCTGTTCGGATTCACGGAGACTGCCATCGCAATAATCTCCTGTGGGGAACAACGGGTCCGTTTTTTCTCGACTTCGATGACATGCTCCGGGGACCGCCCGTACAAGATCTCTGGCTTCTCGTTCCCGGCCGCGACGAAGAGGCAAAGACAAATCTTGAATCGCTGATCCGGGGATACGAAGAAATTGGCACCTTTGATCACTCCAGCTTACACATGATCGAATTCCTTCGATCACTTCGATACATTCATTTCACCGCTTGGATGGCCAGACGCTGGAAGGACCCCGCCTTCCCACTAGCTTTTCCATACTTCAACACGCCCAAGTACTGGGAGGACCAAACCAGTGATCTTTGGGTACAACTCGAACGAATTCAATCAGGCGAAGGATGATGAGAATGCAAGGTTCGTTATCTCTTCGCCGCGGCTTCGACTGACCTTAGCTCTTCAACGCGGAACGAGTCGGATTCCTGTCGGAGTCCATTACTTCCACAAACACTCGGGCAGCATAGCCTCGCCTCAAATGGGTTCAATCAGCTACGGGTTGGGAGCACCGGTTGAACGGCTTGAACCGGATATCACAATTCATCCCGGACTGAAGGTGACGGAAAACCGTTCGGATACTATTATTTGGTTCGGTGGAATCACAGATTTTTGCCGCTTCGATCATCGCGCTGGTTATAATTGTTTATGGTTTCATTGCACTAAGGAGAAGAGCGAGATTTCGCACCCTGGCCTTGGAACTGGGCGCTATATTCATAGACACAGGAAGGTTCGCTCCCGGCAAAGTCTCCGGAAACGACTTCAGCATTGAAGCGCACACACTCGGTGTCGGCCGGTCGCGCCGCTATTACACAACGATCAAGGTGTCCGTACCAAAAGCACCGGGCACATATCTTCTGAAGACCTCCTTCTTTGAACATTATCCGGATTGGCAATGTGCCAAAGCCCTGGGGAGCGCGACGGAGCGTGTCTTTATTGCGACGATTTCCTTCCAACGCTATCTTGAGCTCTCTCCCGACCAGCGGGACGCGCTTCTTTCGTGGTTGGGTCGTTGTTCTTTCAGGACCGGGGAGTTTCACCAGGCTCTTAAGAAGAATCGGATTAAAGAACTTGTCCTCTCGGAGGCTTCGATCGCCACCACATTCAGGGGAATCGTATCAAACCTGGATCGACTTCGGGGATCCTTGAATGCCATTCGACTTTTGGCGCGGTAACTTTACGGACGCCATAGGGTTCCAAATGCTGCACGCTGGGACCGCTCCATCCGCAAGCGGGGAACCACTTGAAGGCGCCTATGAGCAATGAGGAGCCCGGATTCTGGTAGAATGACGGGAACATGAAAGCGGTCTTCATCATCTTCTCGTCGATCTGGTTATGCGGCTGTTCCAATAATCCGTCGCGTAGTTTTTTTATGGGAACGACCCCGATATCCGCTACCGGAAACAGTTTTCCTGAGTTGCGGTTCGATAACCTCGATGAAGTGGATCTCTTGTCGCTTCATCTCGACGATTTTTGGGGAATTCCCTGGGGTAGCTTTGGAACAGATTCTCCTCCTCCGGAATCCTGGGCGACAAAATGGGATGAGCTCAGAAACGCGGCGCAATCGTCAGGAAAGACACTTTACTTGGCCGTTTCCCCGCTAGGGGACCGGATCACGCTCACACGCAATGTTGATGGGAACGGCAACACACAGGACAACTGGGCTCCTACCGATGCGGATGGGTGTTACCTCTTTTCGTCGGATCCAAATGCTGACAGCTACAAGACTGCATACCTGAACTACTTGGAGTACCTCATTGACCTTATTCAACCGCAGTTCTTAAGTCCGGCGATTGAAATCAACATTCTCTTTGCGAAGTGTCCCACGGAAAAAGATGCCTGGATCGATTGGTACTCGGATGTGTATTCGATCCTCAAGGCTGCTCACCCCGACCTCGTCATCTTCCCAACGTTTCAATTGGAACACGTTTATGGGATTGCTGACGCGGCCTCGGCCTGTCAAGAAGGCTTGAGCTACTCGGAGTGTTTTGACCAGCGACTTGCGGAGATCCTACTTATTCCGGCAGATCGAATGGCTTTCTCCTCGTATCCGTCGGCTTGGGAGTTCAGCGGTGAGACCAGACCCTCAGATACTTTTACAAAGGCTCAGTCCGCGACTTCGCGGAAGATTTGGATTACCGAGACAGGCTGGCCCGCGGTAGAGATCCTTGCACAATATGGTGACCTGCCAAGTGACTGCGGAGGGGAACTTGTTCCCTCAAGCGTCGCGAGTGACGCCAAACTCGACAGTTACCTGTCCTGGCTTCTTGAGGAAGCACGCACGATCAGATTCGAAGCTGTTATCTGGTGGTCGCATCGCGATCTCTTGGATGGTTCCGTGGCGTCTGTTTGTCCGTGTCCTGGCACCAATGACACCTGCACGTTGACCAGTATCTTTCGGACCCTAAGCCCCGAACTCGAAATCGTGCTCCGCTTGTTCGGAAACATGGGCCTTCGATATTACGACAACACGGCTCGGGCTGCGCTCGACATCTGGACGTCTTTTCGGAATCTCTCGTTGCAACAATGACGGGTGCGATTCCGTTCCCGTTGGGAGCGCCACGTGAACGGTCGTCGCACCATACATTGCCATACAGAGGCCGGGTTCGAATCCGAAACCAAAGGTTCTTCTCTTTTTTTAGAATAAAGATTTCAGTAACAGAGAGCCCAAGATTAGGGGAAGCTTGGATGTCGAGTGCATTCCACGAGATGCAATCAAGACTGCTTTATACGACTTCGTGGACAGTTCCAGTAACAGAAGCTAAATAGTTCAAATGAAAGGAAGATCCGGCACAATGGAGTGATGGCAAATCGAATCAGACATGTCGAACGAATTCTTTGAAAAACCGATACTCAATTCTCCCTACCAGTACCCGAGACGCCATTGGGAACTGGATAACCAGGGACAACCAACCCAGCGAATTATCGAGAGTCGCCGCCGCGTTGAACTTATCACTCCGATTCTAAAGCCGAAGAAGCGGAAGGACTCGCCGAAACAGAAGGCGATGGTATTCGACGAGGGGAAAGGTTTGTCAACCGAAGAACAACAGTATGACCCTACCCCTATTATTAATGACCTGCGCACCCACGTTGACCAATGGCGAAATATACAGAACCCAAATGACTGGCGTGTAACTCCTGAGACTGCGCGTCTTCTCCAACATTGGAGACATCACAAGTTCGCCGGATTTCGGCCGTTCTTCTGTCAGGTGGAAGCCGTTGAAGTCGCAATTTGGCTTACGGAAGTTGCTCCTGAAATGGGAAAGATCGGCAGCCGATTTCTCGACCTATTGGAAGGAGCAAACAACGATGCGAATCCTGGGTTAAACCGTCTCGCCCTAAAACTCGCAACAGGTGCTGGGAAAACAACTGTAATGGCGATGTTGATTGCTTGGCAAACCGTCAATGCCGTCCGACGTCCGACGAGCAAGAGGTTTACGAGAGGGTTTGTGATCGTCACGCCCGGCCTCACCATTCGGGACCGATTGAGAGTCCTCCAACCGAACGATCCTGACAGTTATTACAAGAGCAAGGAATTGGTACCGAATGACATGGTCGGGGATCTCGACCGCGCGAAAATTGTCATTACCAATTACCACGCATTTAAGCTTCGGGAGAGAATTGAAATCTCAAAAGGTGGTCGGTCTCTTCTCCAAGGTCGTGGCGAAGCAATCGATACAACTGAAACTGAAGGCCAGATGCTTCAACGAGTAATGCCCGACCTAATGGGTATTAAGAACATCATGCTGATGAATAACGAGGGTCACCATTGTTATCGTGAAAAACCCTCGATTAGAGATGACGACGATTGATGCAGAGCACGATTGAGCGCCGGGAAAATAATCGCATCGTTAACATCTTAGCAGGTTCCTGAAAAACGCTCTTCTTTGAGATTCAGAAAAAGGTCGATGGGGTATCGCGACGTGCCCCCCCACGTCTGCGGCCCGAAAACGCTCGATCAGTAGAGGAACCAAGGGTAACGAGATTCCCTGTTTTTACACGTTCGGCTGGGTAGAAATGCTCTCGGATTTCGTTGTTACGCATAAAAGGAACTTTTAAAAATCTGAGGGTCGTATCGGTGGTGAAATGCGGGGGCTAAGAAAGACGGGCTGGTAACGAACTGGGGGTTGGACGCTCGTAGAGAAAGGCAACGGACGTGATGGAGAGAAGGGAGAGAGGGCCGAGGCCCTCTCGGCGCGTG
>DATDPG010000170.1 GCA_035292885.1 Bdellovibrionota bacterium
GGCGGGCGAACGCACGCATTCCACCTTCTCTGAGATCGACGCCTGGTTGCGGCCCGGCGACCTCTTAGTTCTTAACAGCGCTCGAGTCGATCCGGCGCGCGTGCGGTGGACAAAACCGAGCGGATCGGAGGAAGAAATTCTTTTTCTCCGGCCGATTGCCGGCGACGAGAATCATTCGACGTGGGAAGCTATCGTTTCCGGAAAGCGGCTAGCCGGAAAAACTCCTTATTCTCTTCCCAACGGACTGAGCTTCACGTTGCTGTCGCGAGCAGAAGGAGGACGGGCGACGATTTCTCTGCCCAAGGCAATCCCCGCCCTACGGGCCTGGATGGCCGAACATGGAAGGCCTCCGCTTCCGCCGTACATTCGTCGCGAGCGGTCCAGGCGCGGATTGAAGGAAGAATTTTCCGAGGATGTCGCTCGGTATCAGACCGTCTTCGCCGAACGCGAGGGCGCCGTGGCGGCGCCGACGGCCGGCCTCCATTTTTCGACGGACCTGCTGGAACGTTTAAAGAACCGGGGAGTTGAGGTTTCTTTTCTCCATCTCGCCGTAGGATGGGGAACATTTGAGCCGCTCACGAGAGAACATTTCGAGAGCGGCCGGCTCCATTCCGAGTGGGTGGAAATGCCAAGAGACCTCGTGAGTCGGCTTCAGGACGCGCGAAAAGAGGGACGTCGGATCGTGGCGGTCGGCACAACCTCGGTACGGGCACTCGAATGGTGGGCCGAACAAAGGGAGCCGAGGGAATTGTTCGGCTGGTGCGACCTCTTTTTGCGCCCTCCCTGGAAGCCGAAGGTGGTGAACGCCGTGGTCACCAATTTTCACCTTCCGCAGTCCTCCCTCATGGTTTTGATTGCGGCTTTTCTGGGAAACGGAGGAGTTCGGCGAATTCTGGAACTCTACGCCGAAGCGATTGCGAAAAAATATCGGTTCTTCAGTTACGGCGACGCCATGCTGATTCTGTAATCCGATGAACGTTTTCGAAATTCTTACTACGGACCCTTCGTCCTCGGCGCGCCGCGGCCGTCTTTCGACTCCTCACGGCGTAATCGACACCCCCGTGTTCATGCCGGTGGGGACGAACGCCACGGTAAAAACTCTGGGTGCCGAAGATCTTGAGGCGATGGGATCGCAAATCATTTTGTCGAACGCCTACCACAATACCCTCCGACCGGGAGATGAAAGAATCGGTCGCTTGGGCGGCCTGCATAAGTTCATGAATTGGAACGGCGCTATTTTGACCGACAGCGGCGGCTTTCAGGTCTTCAGCCTCGAAAGTCTCCGGGAAATCACAGAAGAAGGAGTTCGCTTCCGCTCGCACGTCGACGGATTGGAAATCTTTTGGACACCCGAAAAGGTCATGGAGATCCAGGCTAACCTCGGCTCGGACATTGTTATGCCGTTGGATGAGTGCCCGGCGCTCCCCGCGCCGGCGGAGAAAATTCGGGAGGCCGCGGAACGGACGCTTCGATGGCTCGAACGTTCGCTGAAATCCCCCCGAACCGAGGCGCAAGCTCTCTTCGGGATCGTTCAGGGCGGGATCGATCCCGAACTTCGGCGTTGGAGCGCGCGCCGGACCCTTTCGTTGGAGTGCGAGGGCTATGCGATCGGCGGATTGAGCGTTGGAGAGGAAAAGAAGGCCATGCTGGAGATGGTTGCGATTACGGCGGAAGAACTTCCGAAACAAAAACCTCGCTACTTAATGGGTGTTGGAACGCCGATGGATTTGATCGAGTCCGTTGCGCATGGCATCGACATGTTCGATTGCGTTCTGCCTACCCGTAACGCTCGAAACGGGACCCTCTTTGTGGCGCCGGGAACATTGGCGATCAAGAATGCGGAATTCAAGGAGGACGAACGGCCGATTGAAGATGGATGCGAGTGCCTCACATGCCGGCGCTACTCCCGCGCCTATCTTCACCATCTCTTTCGGGCGAATGAGATTTTGGGCCTTCGGCTGAACACGATTCATAACCTTACGTTCTATCTCACCTGGATGAAGCGGATCCGCGAAGCGCTTGCCACAGGCCGCTTCGGCGAGCTTCGGCGGGAGGTTCTCTCTTTCGTTTGACCCTCCGGCATCGCTCCGGTAGAACATCGCCCCATGATTTCAGAAGTTTACGCCATGGGTTCCCGTCCGGAAGGACAGCCGGGCCAGCCGAGCCCCGGCATTAGCCAATTGCTCTTTCCGATGGTGGTGGTATTCGCGATTTTCTATTTTCTGATTCTGCGCCCGCAGAAGAAAAAGGAAGGCCAGCTCCGGAAGTTTCTGGACGATCTCAAAAAGGGGGACGAGGTCGTCACACAGGCGGGAATTTACGGCCGTGTGGCGAATATCGAAGAAAAAATTGTCACGTTGGAAGTGGCGAACAATGTGAAAATTCGAATCGCCAAGAGCGCCATTGCCGGCCTTCAAGCCGCCGGCGGAAGCTGAACGAAGGATGCACTCAGCCTGGAAGTGGAGAACAGCCGCATCCGTCTTCTCTACGCTGCTTGCGGCCTATCTCGTTCTGCCCAATTTTATTTCGTTGCCGGAGGAAAAAGAGGACGTCGAACCGCCGTGGTACGTTCGCGCGCTTCCCAAGTCCAAAGTAAAGCTCGGCCTTGATCTCCAGGGCGGGATCCATATGGTTCTCGGGATCGATCTCGGCCGGGCTCTCATGAATGAGTCGGACCGTTACACGCGCGATCTGAAGGAGCTTCTCAAAGAAGAGAAATGGAAAATCCCTTACACCAGCATCGAACGGGCGTTTGAGTCCACGCAGATTACGGTTCAGCTTCGCGAGAAAGAGGACGCAAATAAGTTTGAAGAACTTTTGCGGGAATATTTCGCGAACGTCTTGGACGTGGTCACGACCGATCCGGGCGCGGCGAAGTACACTTTGGATCTAAACGCGACACGGCAGACGGATGCGGAGCAGCAGACGATCCGGCAGGCCCTCGAGACGCTTCGCAATCGTCTGGACGAATTCGGCGTGGCCGAACCTTCGATTCAGGCTCAGGGGAAGGACCGAATCATTGTCCAACTCCCGGGCCTGGATGATCCGCAAAGGGCGCAAAATGTCTTGGGCCGGACGGCTCAGTTGGAATTTAAGATTGTGGATGACGAATCGATGGAGCCGATCAAATTGGAAAGTTTGGTGCAGGAAGCCAAAGCCAAACTTCCTCAGGAGGCCAAGATCTACGACTTAAACCGGGCGCTTCAGGGCAAGTTGCCGCCGGGAACGGAAGTTCGAATGAAGGAGGACAGGGACAAGACGACCGGCGAAGTGATCGAGACACCCTTCCTCATGAAAGCGGAAACCTTGCTGACCGGCGACATGCTGGAAGACGCTCGGATCGGTGTTGGCGAATACAATCAGGCGGTGGTGAACCTTCAGTTTGACCCTCGCGGGACGGCCATCGTCGACAAGGTTACGGGAGAAAACATCGGGAAACGGCTGGCGATCATTCTGGATGACAAGATCCAATCGGATCCCGTGATCCAAGCGAGAATCGGCAACGGCCGTCCGCAGATCACGTTCGGCGCCCTCCGGTCGCATCGCGAAATCATGGACGAAGCCAAGGACTTGGCGCTCGTGCTTCGGGCCGGAGCTCTCCCGGCACCCGTGGAAATTCTTCAGAATCAGGCGGTTGGACCGAGTCTGGGACGCGATTCGATTGAAAAGGGCATCAAAGCTATTTTGGTCGGGAGTCTTCTCATCGTCCTCTTTATGGCTTTGTATTACAGGCTCGCGGGCATTCTCGCCGATTTCGCCCTCATCACCAACGTGATGTTCATTTTGGCGGCATTAGGTGCGCTGCATGGGACGCTGACCCTTCCGGGCCTCGCGGGCATTTTGATATCTATCGGTATGGCCGTGGATGCGAACGTCATTATTTACGAACGGATTCGGGAAGAGTTGCGCGCCGGAAAAACCGCCAAGCAAGCCATCGAGGCCGGTTACGACCGCGCGCATCTCACTATTATCGACTCGAACTTCACGACGATCATTACAGGTATTGTTTTACTGCAGTACGGCACCGGATCGATCAAAGGCTTCGCGATCACGCTGATCTTCGGCCTCGTGGCGAACTACTTCACGGCGCTCTGGTTCACGCGCCTCTTCTACGAATGGTACGTGGCGAAATTTCAACCGCAGACGGTGTCAATCTAATGTCAAAGCCCTTTTTCGAAATGATCCCGTCGGGCACGAACATCAATTTCGTCTCGAAGTTCAACGCAATGTTCGTGGCTTCCACTGCCGTTATGGTCCTCTGTTTCGCGACGATGTTCATACGAGGATTCAATTACGGTGTGGATTTTCGCGGAGGAACGGAAGTCCACGTGCGATTTGAGCCGAACACAAAAGCGGATCATGTCCGTGAGGCGCTCAAGCCGATCGGTCTCGGATCCGCGATGGTCCAGGGTTTTGGAGAAGAGGGATCGGGAGAGTTTTTGGTCCGTGTGGAGCCGACGAAAGTCAATCTGGAACAGTTTAAGGGTAAAGTGGGGGCCGCGCTCAATACCGTGGCTGGGGAAGCGGCGCCGGCCAAAGTGCGATGGGCGGAAGACCGTCTCTACGTCACGTATTCGAAAGATGTGGCGACAGATCAGATCAAGAGCGCCGTTGAAAATCTTGCAATCAAGGAACTGACCATCGCATCCGTCAATTTGTTCGGTCGCGCGAGTGACCACGAGTACTTGGTTCAGTTTTCCGGCATTTCGGGTCAGATGATTCGCGCGTTTGAAGCCTCCTTCGGGAAAGGAAAGTTTGAGGTCTTGCAGGTCGAACAGGTAGGGCCGAAGGTCGGCGGCGAACTTCGAATGCAAGCGCTGGGCGCCGTATTGATTTCGCTTCTTTTCATTCTGATTTACGTTTGGTTCCGTTTTGAATTCGAATTCGCCCCCGGGGCCGTGATCTCCCTGATCCATGATGCGGTCTTTATTTTGGGTGTTTTTTCATTCTTTCAATTGGAAGTGGATCTGTCGGTTGTGGCGTGTGTTCTGACGATCGTCGGTTACTCAATTAACGACACCATCGTTCTGTACGACCGCGTTCGGGAGAATCTGCGGAAATCGCCCAATCCCAATTTGGTCGGCGTGATCAATGAGAGCATCAATCAGGTCTTGGCGCGCACGATCATTCTT
>DATDPG010000171.1 GCA_035292885.1 Bdellovibrionota bacterium
CCGAATCAGCCCGGTCAGCTCAACGTTTTCCTTCTGAGTCGAAAAGTCGCCCAACTTCAGTCGGGTAAGCTCCAGAGTCCGGTTGAAATGAGATAAGAGCTCAGCGGCTGTATTACGCATCTTTTCCACCGAAGGATTGACTTTGTTGCGGGAATCTCCCAACGCCCCATCGACCAACAGCTCCGCGTAGCTCCTAATCGCATCGGGATTTTGGAACTCGTGGGAAAGATTGTTAATGAGATCATCCTTGACGCGGTTCGCCTTAAAAATTTCTGTCAACGCGTTGCGGAGATTCTGATTTTGCGTCTGAATGACTGTCACCGCTTTCCCCAGGCCGATAAATGAAGTTAGCAGCAGAAGCCCAAGCCCGCCGAAGATCGCCGAGCCAATCAGCCATCCGGAGTTACGGATGGTAACGAAAAGCGGATCGACGTTCAGATAAACCTCGGCGACTCCATCGACTGTCTTGCTTCCACTGAAGTAGATGGGGACATACAGCTCCATGAGATTGCGAAAGGTGCCCCGCTCAAACCGATGTTCCTCCTTCTCGAGGGCGGAAATTTCGGCCTCGACGTGACCTTCCAATGCCTTTAGGAGATCGGGGTTTTTCTTGGCATCCGGGGCTATCTCTATTAGCGCCACCGCATCGGACCAGATGAGCGTCCCCTCCCGGTTGTAGATTTTGACTCTAATGACCTCCGGAAGCGAAAAAAGATCGGTTATTTTTTCTCGAAACAATTCCCAGTCCGTGCCTTTTTTGACACTTTGAAAATCTTTCTCCGTGAGTTTGTGAGCGAGAATGGCGTTAATGTACTTGGCGCGGGTCTCTTTTGTTTCGGTTACCAAATGACCCTCGAACGTACGCATCCCGAGCTGAAACAGTATGATCGCGATGGCGACAAAACCAAGAAGGCCGGCGACTGCAAAACGGCCGAATAGCCGAGTCGGGGAAGTTACGGGTGGAAAGTCGACCATAAATCAAATGGCCTTGGCGTCCCTACAGGGATTCGAACCCTGGTTTCCGTATCGATCCCCTCTTTTCCGTTTCGCGCTTTCGACAAGAGGGATAACAGCGTCCTGGGCCGCTAGACGACAGGGACAACAGAAGTAAGCAGCAAAACCAGTACCATTTCCGAAAGCAAATGGATATGCTTGTCCTAGACATTTGTACTGTACCAAGAGCAGCAATGTGGAATGGGGTCCTCTCTCTTGTGCCTGAGAAAATTTCCAGATGTATTCCTATTGGCGGGAAAATCGGTGCTTAACATTCGCCCACCCTGCGCGCGCCAGAAGCAGTGACCGTTCTGGCGTAGAATTTGCTCAGGTCACTGACAAATTTTTTGAAAGGATGGAAACTATGGAATTAAAGTTGATGGCTGGACGAATCGGCAGAACGCTAGTTGCGGTGTCTGGGGGATTACTCATCCTCGGCGTATTTCAACCACTCTGGGCCCAGTCCGGAGGTAGCATTTCGGGGCGCGTCGTGTTCGTCGGAGACGCACCGCAAGCGAAGAAGGTGAAGGTGACAAAGGATAATGAGAAATGCGGTTCGGAGATCTTGAACGAAGAACTAATCGTCTCGGCCGACCGTGGGATTAAGAATGCTGTTGTCAGTGTTGCTGGAGTGAAAGGAAAGCCCCAGGGCAACCCCACACTGGACCAGAAAGGATGCACCTTTGCTCCTCACGTCGCGATTGTGCCGACGGGAGGATCTCTGGATATTCTTAATAACGATGGCATCCTGCACAATTTCCATACCCATAGCAGCAAGAATGCGGTCATTAACAAAGCACAGCCCGGCTTTAAGAAAAAAATGACAGAAACCTTTGCGCAGGCGGAGGCAATAAAGGTTGTCTGTGACGCGCATTCGTGGATGGCAGGTTGGGTTGTCGTTACCGATGACAAATCCGCGGTGAGCGCGGATGGCGGCGCCTTTAAAATTGCCAATGTTCCGCCGGGAACACACAAGGTCGAAGTGTGGCATGAGACCTTGGGAAAGCTGACTAAAGAGGTTACCGTCAAAGCCGGTGAGGAGGCTAAGATAACAATCGAGTTAAGCAAGAAGTAACTACGTTCGGACTGACGTCCGTGCAATACTCCCTCTCCGAGACGTTCAGAACGCCTCGCCCAATGGCGGGGCGTTCTGACGTCGGGGGCTGAACAATCGAGAATATCGCCGCCCGCTATTTGCACAGGCTCAACTTCGGTTTTTGTTGGGAAATTCCGGTCGTAGATTCCTTCCCCCAAGAAAAACTCGCCAGGGCCATATCCGCTCAATCTAACGAGGTAATCGACATCACATCCCAACCCACTACGACCTAAAAAACCATTTCTACATGTTTTCGAGGTGTTATCTCGCAGTATTCCTTGAACACGCAAGTGCCAACAGGCCGGTTTCCGCACATGCGCAACAATGGCACACCAATTGCCACTCTGACGATGTGTGATATCCGCGCATAAAGATCGGTCCCTAATCAGTTCGCTCCAAAGCTGGCTCGCGCTACCGGAAGCGGCCGACTTCTATTTTCTCTTTCTTCGGCTTCTTACCATTTTCGGCGGACTCGTCTGGTTTTTGGTTGCGCCTTACGGCCCAAGCGAACAATGGATTCTGGCTTGGATGCTGGTCGCGTACATAGT
>DATDPG010000172.1 GCA_035292885.1 Bdellovibrionota bacterium
GGGCCGACGTCGAGCATGACATTGAAGACGGGGCGAATGCCGGCGTTTCAGGCACTCCGGCCTTTTTCATCAACGGGGTTCTGTTATCCGGGGCGGTTCCGTTTGAGAACTTTAAAGACATTATAGATGAAGAGGTGGCGCGCGTGGGGACCCGGACGTTTATCCGCGACAAGGGAGTGATGCCGTAACTCGGACGGGGGGAAGGAATCATGGCGGAACAAAATCTGGATCGAATCGAAATCCCGGAAGTCCTTCCGCTTCTGCCGGTCAAGGACGTCGTCCTTTTCCCCCATGTGATTCTCCCCCTCTTCGTGGGGCGAGAGAGTTCCATTCAGGCGGTTGAAGCGGCGTTGGCCAAGGACCGGTTGCTTTTTCTAGCCGCTCAGAAGGACATACAGGCGGAAGTGGTGACCCCGGAAGGGATCCATCCGCACGGATGCATCGGGATGATCATGCGGATGCACAAGCTGCCGGTTCCGGACGGGCGGATCAAAATCCTCGTCCAAGGAATTCGTCGGGCCAAAGTGGAGGAGTACGTCCAGGAGACTCCGCACTATTTTGTCCGACTGAAGGAGTTCCCGGAACCCGACATCGCCAAGAAAAGAATAGAGCTGACGGCGATGATGCGGACGATCAAGGAGGTCTTGGAGAAGATCGTTTCTCACGGGAAGATCCTTTCGCCCGAGATTTTGATCGTTCTCGATGACGTCTCCGATCCGGGACGATTGGCGGATCTGGTGGCGTCCTACCTGGGATTGAAAGTCGAAGAAGCGCAGCCGATCTTGGAAATGACCGAGCCGGAGGATCGACTCAAGGCGGTTCTCACCCACCTGCAAAAAGAGCTCGATATTCTCTCCGTTCAGCAAAAGATTCAGACCCAGGCCAAGGGAGAGATGACGAGGATGCAGCGCGAGTACTATCTCCGCGAGCAGCTTCGTGCGATCAAATCCGAACTGGGCGAGGGAGACTCCAAGGGCGAAGAACTTCGCGAACTTCGGGAGAAAATCGACAAGGTCAAAATGCCGCCCGAGGCGGAGGAAGAGGCATACAAGCAGCTTAAACGGTTGGAGAACATGCATCCCGACGCGGCGGAAGCTTCGATCGTTCGGACCTATCTGGATTGGTTGGTGGATCTGCCCTGGAGCGTGATGTCGAAGGACAACATCGATCTCTCCAAAGCCAAGACGATACTGGACGACGATCATTTTGATCTCGAAAAAGTGAAGGATCGAATCCTCGAATTTCTCGGAGTCACGAAATTGAAGAAGAAACTCAAGGGCCCCATTCTTTGTTTCGTCGGTCCCCCCGGCGTCGGGAAGACGTCACTCGGTAAATCGATCGCGAAAGCGATGGGAAGACAGTTTGTTCGTGTTTCGTTGGGCGGGATGAGGGACGAGGCCGAGATCCGAGGTCATCGACGAACTTACGTGGGAGCCATGCCCGGCCGAATCGTTCAGGGAATCAAGCAGGCGGGCACGCGGAACCCGATTTTCGTTCTGGATGAGGTCGATAAGATCGGCGCGGATTTTCGGGGCGATCCTTCCTCCGCGCTATTGGAGGTTCTCGATCCGGAACAGAATCACACGTTTCGGGACCATTATTTGAATCTTCCATTTGACCTCTCCAACACGATGTTCATCGCCACGGCGAATCTGGTCGATCCGATTCCACCGGCGTTGCGGGACCGCATGGAGGTCATCGGTCTGTCCGGGTACACCCAAGAGGAAAAAGTGGAAATCGCTCACCGTTATTTGATTCCCAAGCAGCTCGAGGAAAACGGGGTCACCGAAAAGCAGGTGGAAATTGGCAACGAAGCGCTCAAGACCCTGATCGATCAATATACAAAGGAAGCGGGACTTCGAAACCTGGAACGGGAGATCGCGTCGGTCTTTCGAAAAGCGGCGAAACGAGTGGCGGAAGGTGAAAAGACCAAGCTCGTGGTGACGCCGACAAATATTCATAAGCTCTTGGGGCCGCCGAAATTTATTCCCGAAGGGGAACAGGAAAAGAACGAGGTGGGAGTGGCGACGGGGCTCGCCTGGACGGCTACCGGCGGCGAAATTCTCTTTGTGGAAGCTACGCTGATGAAAGGACGCGGAACGCTGACCCTGACCGGACATTTGGGAGACGTGATGAAGGAGTCCGCGCGCGCGGCGCTTTCGTACGCGCGATCGAAAGCCAAAGAACTCGGCATCAAGGACATTCTGTTCCAGAACCGCGACATTCATATTCACGTTCCCGCGGGTGCGATTCCAAAGGACGGCCCCTCGGCGGGCGTGACGATGGCGACAGCGCTGATTTCCGCGTTAACCCGACGGCCGATCAATCGGAAGGTGGCCATGACGGGTGAAATCACGTTGCGCGGGCACGTGCTGCCGGTGGGCGGCGTGAAGGAAAAGGTATTGGCCGCCCGGCGCTCGAAAATCACCACGATTTTAATCCCCGAGAACAACGAGAAGGATCTGGAGGAAATTCCGGAGCATTACCGGAAAGGGTTGAAGCTGATACCGGTGGCGACGATGAGAGACGTCCTGGCCCATGCGCTCAATGTCCGTGGATCGGACAAAACCAGAGAAACGCCGGCCGGGGGAGAGCGGACGCCGCGGTCGAGCAGTCATCGCCAACGAGAAGCGACGGCGTAGCCCTTTCCGAGGGACCGGAGGAGAGATATCTGGACCCGGCACTCATAACCCAGACTGCGATTCTGTTCGTCCTCATCCTCTTTTCCGGGTTTTTTTCCAGTTCGGAATCGGCGCTTTTTAGCCTCGGTCTGCATCGAGTACGACGACTAAAAATCTCGGCGCCGCGCAGTTATCGGTCGGCACAAAAACTTCTCAGCGAACCGACGAAGTTGCTCTCGACTCTTCTAACCGGAAACGAGGCGGTGAACGCCGCCATCAGCGTCGTCGGATCGTCGCTGGTTTACCGCCTGCTCTACAATCGAGTGGAGCACGAGTATCTGCCGTTGCTCGCAATTATCTGTGTGCTCCCGTTCGTCCTGATCTTCGGGGAAATCGTTCCAAAAACGCTCGGAGTTCGAAATCCCGAGCGTCTTGCGGCCATGAACTCCCTTCCTCTTTATTGGTTTAGTCGCTTCATCGCTCCGGTTCGCGACGGACTGAGTTGGATTTCGCATCAAGTGCTGCGGATCACGGGCAGCTCGGTTTCGGGCGCCGGAGGAGTGTCGGAAGAAGTGTTTCGCTCGATGGTGGATGCCGGCACGGAGGAAGGTGTCCTCGACGCCCGCGAACAGCGGATGATCCACAGCGTGTTCAACTTGGACGATCTTCGCGTAGATCGGTTCATGACTCCGTTCGAGAAGGTGTCCTACCTGCAAAGCAAGATGACGATTCGAGAGGCTTTGAAGAAGATCGATTCCGAGCGGTACTCCCGTTTCCCCGTTCTGGACGAAGAAAAGAAGGTCGTGGGAACGTTGTATTCCAAAGACTTGCTGGGAGTTTCGGACCTGGATCCCGATGCCTCCATTTTGCCTTTGATACGCGCCCCGTTGCTTGTGCCGCGAGAGACGACGGCCCTCCATCTATTCGCGCAGTTTCGGAGCAAGCGAACGCACTTCGGCATGGTTTGCGGAACGTTTGCGCACGAAATGATCGGCGTGGTCACGCTGGAAGACGTTTTGGAACAGGTCTTCGGGGACATTCGGGACGAACGGGACATGGACGAGGGGACGCCATCGAAACCGTAGTTATCATGATCCTCTGTGTCTTGATGGAGGGATTTTTTTCCGGTTCGGAGATCGCCGTGGTGTCGATGAACCGCGCCCAACTTCGCTATCTCGTCAAGAAGGGCTCGGCTCGCGCAAAGTCCTTAAGCAGTGCTTTGGAGAATCCGGAGTGGCTTCTGGGGGCCACGCTTTTGGGAACGAATTTGGCGACGGTGACGCTCAACGCGGTTGCGACCCTGTTCGTCATCGAACAATTTGGCTCGGAGTACCAGTACCTTACGATAGCCGCGACGTTCCCGCTCATGCTGGTGTTCGGAGAAGTTCTGCCGAAGACGATCTTTCAGCGTTTTTCAGATCGAATCGCCCCCCAGGTCATCTTTCCGTTGCGAACGGTTTCGTGGTTGTTTAGCCCGATGGTGGTCGCCATTGCGGGGGTCTCTCGCTTTTTCGCCTTCATTACCGGGATTCACACGACGAAGAAGACGCCTTTGGTCACGCGGGAAGAATTGGAGCTTGTTTTTCGGGCTTTCGAGCGCCCGCAAGGGGTTAAGGATCTCGAACGGCGCATGATCGACCGTATTTTCTCGCTCTCCGACCGACAAGCGACCGACATCATGATTCCTCTCGTGAACGTCGTGTCGATTCGCGATGATATCACGCTGGCGGAGGCGTCCGCCGAGATGCGCCGAAGCGGGTTCAGCCGTTTGCCGGTCTTTTCCGGAAACGTTTACAACATTGTGGGTTGGGTGAATCAATATGATCTTCTTTTCGCCAAAGATCCCCAGACGTTGGTCGGCCTGGTCGCCCGGAAAGTTCGGTTCATGCCGGCCAATACGCCGGTGGAACGCCTCCTGGTGATCATGCAGCGGGCGGGCGACACGCTTGCGATTGTGGTGGACGAGTACGGTGGCGCCATCGGCCTCGTAACTTTGGAAGACGTCTTGGAAGAGGTTGTAGGCGAAATCGAAGACGAGTACGACGTCGCCGCGTCCGCCGTACGACGTTTGGATACGAACAAAATGCTCGCCAACGGACGTATGCCCGTCGTGCAGCTCAATGAGCTGCTTCCTCAGCCGATTCCGCTGGGAGATTATGAAACGCTCGGCGGTTTTCTATTGGCTCAGTTCCAACGGATTCCGACCATGGGAGAAGAGTATCGTTATCGTCGCCTTATATTTCGAGTGATCCGTGCGACGGATCGAAGCATTGATGAAGTGGAGATTACGTTCCCCGAGCGGCGTACCGTTAGTGGACGAAAACAGCGCGAAGAGAGGAGGTTCGATCAATGACGGAATCCGGCCTCCGTTTCACTTCCGGCCGCCTTCTTTTCGTAGCTTGCGCCACGCTACTTTTGATCGGCATTCTCACGTATCTTCAATTGGCGTTTCAAGGCGCCGACGTAAGGACGGCAATCCGTCTCGTAGAAGAAGCCGGGACGGGGAACATGAGTTTGAAGATACAAATGGCGGAATTTTTGCCGAGCGATCACCGTTTGTGCCAAGCTATCCCAGTCAACCGGTTTCATGGGCACATGAACGTGACCTGTTCGGATACGAAAAACCGGACGCATGAATTGAGGTGGCAGGTCAGCGTCATCGACGGATTGGTCATTCCGGCGAACCTTGCCGCCGAGAAATTGGGAAAAGGGGAGGAGCCATGGCCGCGGCGATAGAACGAAGACAGAAGCCTCGGGTGTTGGTGCGTGTGCTAGTGGATTTCGAGAGTCCCGATACGTATCTGTACGATTATTCGAATAATTTGAGCGAAGGGGGCATCTTTATCGAAACGGAAAAACCGTTTTCGATCGGGACTCCCATTACGCTTCGTTTCACCCTTCCAAATATCGACCGTGTATTCGAAGCTCGAGGAAAAGTTGTTTGGCTCAATACCGCTCCCCCGGGCACGGAGCGCCCGGTTTCGAAGATGTCGCAAGGAATGGGCGTGGAATTCGGGTCATTGGATGAAACCGATCTCAATTTGATTCGAAAGTATATTCAGGAGGCGATTGGAACGAGTTAGCTAATTGCAGATTTTCTTGATTTCGCAGTTGTAGCAGTCGGTCAACGATCGGTAATTCTTACCCGAACATAATCCTTCAATCTGCTTGAGTTCGGCGGGGGGAATCGTCGTTGCGCGGCCGGCCGTGCCGGGCGTGCAGTTGGGATCGAGGGCACCCTGACCCACCGTCGCGCGCGTAAGGTCGGCGCTCGTTTGCGCCTGAACCGGTGCAAACACGCCCATGGTCAGGACGAAAGCCATGAAAGCTGTCCGAATCATCGGCCTCATTATAGCATGCGCCTCACACATCGATCGTCACGATTTTCTTGAGCCATAAGCCACCGATAATTTGGAAGAAAAGCATCAGTAGGATCATCATCCAGCCGAGGCGTGTGGTGAACATCGGCGTCAGGAAATCCGGATTCATGAAGTAGAGAAGCGTTCCCAGGGCGAAAGGCATAAAAAAGAGCAAAAGGCCCTGGGTTTTTCCTTGTGCGGTTAATGCTTTGATCTTTCCATCGACTTTTCTTCGCTCCCGGATGGTCGAGGCGATAACGTCGAACGTCTCACTTAAATCTCCGCCCGTTTCGCGGAGAATCAGAACCGAATGAATCGCCACGCTCAAGTCCTCGCTCGGAACGCGATCGAGCATTTTAGCCAGCGCGTCATCCAACGTGAGACCCAATTTCTGCTGCGACAAGACCAGGCCGAACTCTTGGGAGATCGGCTTCGGCATTTCCTGAACGAGGACCTGAATTACTTGAGAAAGATTTAAACCGGATTTCAGCGAATTGGCCATCAGGTTTAGGCCGTCGATCAATTGGGCATCAAAGAGCCGAAGCCTTCGCTTCCAGCGAAATGTCACCCACCAGCGCGGCAACGACCAACCCATCCAGGAAAAGAGCAAGGTGAAAAAGAACGTAATCCATCCATATCCGTGCGAAAAAGCATATCCCACATATGTCATCGCCAGCGTGGAAAGGACGATATAGAGGGCCACCTTCGGGCGCTCGACCGACTGAAACATCCGTTCTTGCATCGACGAAACCCGGTCAATGTACGTACCTAAGGATTTGGAGATGGATTCCTCGATCCATGGGTAACCAAAATAGCTGGCGCCTGCCGTGGCGAGCGTCGCGAGTCCGATCGCGCCATATCCGAACAAAGATTCCATGGTTATGGAGCTCCCCCGAACATCCCTTTCGGCATTTTAATTCCTTTCTTTTTAAATTCTTCGGCAAATGTGGGCACGAGGCCGGTCGCCATGAAATTGCCCAAGACTTTTCCGTTGGCATCGATTCCCTTTTGTTTAAAGAGAAAGATGTCCTGAAGCTGAACGGTGTTTCCTTCCATCCCCGTTACTTCGGTAATCGCGACCACACGGCGGGAACCGTCGCTTAACCGGCTCAATTGAACGATCAATTGAATCGCGCTGGAGATCTGTTCGCGAATCGCCTTGGAGGGGAGCTCCAAGCCGGAAAACATGACGAGCGTTTCCAACCGGGAAATGCAGTCCCGCGGGGAATTTGCGTGGATCGTCGTCATCGAACCGTCGTGACCGGTATTCATCGCCTGAAGCATGTCGAGCGCCTCCGCTCCTCTGCACTCGCCGACGATGATCCGGTCCGGGCGCATGCGGAGTGTGTTTCGAACGAGTTCGCGAATTGGAATGGCTCCTTCTCCTTGAAGATTGGCGGGTCTGGCTTCCAATCGGCCGACATGGTCCTGCGGGAGTCGGAGTTCGGCGGAATCCTCCACGGTAAGAATCCGCTCGTTCGATGGGATGAAATTGGCCAAGACGTTGAGCATCGTGGTTTTCCCGGTGCCGGTGCCGCCCGAAATAATAATGTTGAGCCGAGTTTGAACGCACGCGCGGAGAAAATCGGAAATCTCCTCCGTGATGGCGCCGAGCTGGATTAAACGTTCGGGCCCTAGAATATCCCGGCTGAATTTCCGGATCGTCAGCATCGGACCGTCCAGAGCCAGCGGAGGAATGATCGCATGCACACGGGAGCCGTCGCGAAGGCGCGCATCGACCATCGGAGTCTTTTCGTCGATACGCCGCCCGACAGGCGCGACGATTCGTTCGATTACGCCCAGAAGGTGCTTGTCGGTCGTGAACTGGCACGGCGTCATCGTCAGTTTGCCTTTTCTTTCCACGTAGATCTGATTCCGGCGATTCACCAATATTTCGCTGACGTCCGGATCGGCCAGCAGGTCTTCCAACGGTCCGAGGCCGATCGCTTCATCCAGGACCTCTTTGGCGAGCTGCTGCCGCTCGTCCCGCGAACGGACGTCGGACATCCGATCGATAATATTGAGGATCACGTCGCGCGTTTTTGTTTTAAGGTCTTCGATCGTCTTGTCGTCGTATTTGACCAGTTCGTCGGTCGAGAACTGGCGAAAATCCATCACTTCGATCAGTTTTTGGTGAATTTTCATCCGGAGATCGGCCTGTCGGTCGGCCGCTTCATCGGCCTGCTTGTCAAACCAGCGCTGCTGTCCCGCATTTGAAATCACAGTCTGTTGAACAGGGGCAGCGGCGGCCACAGGTTTGAGTTTTAGACCGGTGACGGGACGCAGGAGGCCGTTGGAAAGGACGGCCCGGCTCACTTCCTCGATCACCCGGCTGTATGGTGCACGGGGGTCGGAAATAAAAAGCGGAATCCCCTGGTGAACGGAATTTTGAACTTCGGCGTTTCCCTCAGGCAGAAGCGCCAGAATTTCTCGACGGAGCTTCTGACGGATAATTCCCTCGTT